>NZ_JAFHKK010000003.1 GCF_016937535.1 Sulfurospirillum tamanense
ATTTGGGATGCTCGTAGAGGGTTTTTTTCTCTCTAAGCGCTTCCCAAAATGCCTTTTGATACCGCAATTTTCCCACAAGAGGAATAGCTTCTTTTTCCAAATATGCCTCTATAGTTTCAGTGGATTTTGGGCTTAAATCCCATTTATTAATTATCGCCGCGCAAGGGATACCAAACTGGCGCGCCAAGGTTATAACCCGCGCTCCATCGTGCAATCCTGAAGCACTTGATTCCATCACCACCACCGCAAGAGAAGCCCCACTAAGCGAAGAGACCACAGGGCACCCGATTCCTGGGCTTGCGTCACTAAGAAGAAATTGGGCGCCTCTTTCTTTGGCTTTTTTTCGGGCACGCTCTTTGACGTGCGCGACGAGTTTTCCCGAGTTTTCCCCGCCAATCCCTAGTGTTGCATGCACCAAATACCCTCCAAAGCGCATAGAAGAACAAAAACTCTCTCCCGCAACGCGCGGCTCCATACCAATAGCCTTGGGGCGACAAATCGTGGCGCAAAAATGGCATCCCTCACACGCCAACGGGTCAACCACAAAAGCGTGGCCCTCCCCTTTGCTAATGGCTCCAAAACGGCACACTTCAAGGCATCTTCCACACCCGCGGCACACGCTTGGGTCAATCACCGCTTCATGACCACTTTGAAAAGCCTGCGCTTCGTTAAAATCTGCCCCCATGAGGATGTGCATATTGGCTGCATCTACGTCACAATCACACGCTAGTACCTCTTTGGGATGCATGGCTGCTAGGGCAGCGCTGATGGAAGTTTTACCTGCTCCGCCCTTACCCGAAATAACGACGATTTCTTTCATGCCAATACCCCCAAATGGTGTGCAAGCACCTCCAAGGATGCCTTAAAATGGGGCACTTCTTGGGCCGCTAAAACACCCAAAGCACAGCAGCGCGCCACTCCCTTGTCGTGGAAAAAACGCCCGATAATCTCAATGCCTTCGTGCTCACAGTACATTTCAACCGCACTATCTCCCATTCCTACACGGTTAATCACGACGCCAAAAGGTTTATTAAGAGCGCGTACCGTTTTAACTGCGAGTGTCAAATCGTTTAGTCCAAATGCTGTTGGTTCACTCACAAGCACCACATAATCGCTCTGACGTACTGTTTGTACAAAAGAGCACGACGTCCCAGGAGGCGCATCACACAAAAGAATCTCTTTGGTGTGTGCCTTTGCCGCATCAAGAGTCTGGGCGATGAGTGGCGTCGCCATCTCTTGCCCCACGTCCAATCGTCCTTCCACCACAACAACACCCTCACACAAACCTGTTGCAATCTCGCCTATGCGCTCTTTTGCCATAGGGAGCGCACCAACAGGACACAGTTCACTGCACGCGTAGCAACTGTGGCACAACTGAGGAAAGACTAGGATTTCACTGGGTAAAGCAATGATGGCATTAAAGTGACAATGGCCTGCGCACGCTCCACACAGCACACAAACCTCTTCGTCCCACACCGGCCTTTGTTTGATTGCCACCTTTACATGTAAACTATCGGGGCGCAAAAAAAGAGAGACGTTAGGCTCTTCTACGTCTGCGTCTGCTAAAACCACATGGTAGTTTTTTCCCGCAAGAAAGTGAGCAAGGTTGGTACTGATGGTCGTTTTCCCTGTTCCTCCCTTTCCGCTGCCAATGGCAATCGTTTTGCTTTGCATGACTCTCCTTTTTTTACATATGCAAATAGTACTCTTTATTTTTACATATGTCAATATAAAATGTCACTTCTCTTTAATAATTTTTTCTGTATACTTAACAATTTTCACGAGGAGTTTTTTTGAAGCGTGTATTAAGACCTGCCGTACTTCCTTCACTAATACTCTTCATTGGTCTTGCCTTCACACTCTTTGTTTCTTACAAAACCCAAAAGTGGATTCGACTCACCGAGCAGTCTCGCTTTGAAACCGCCATCACCCACACCACTTTGCTTGTTGAAAAACGCCTTGAATCCAACGTGCAACTTGTACGCAGTTTAGGGGGGTTGTTTTTGGCCTCAGACAAGGTAACACGCGATGATTTTAAACAGTTTCTTAGTGCTTACAATCTGGCGGAAAAATTTCTAGGCATTCAGGCGATGGGGTTTGGACCCTTGGTGCCATTGGAGCAAAAACGCACCTTTGAACGCACTGCTGATTTTGACCATTATTTTATCTTTCCTGCGACTGCAAAAACAGCTGTACCTGTTTATTATCTTGAACCTTTTAATAGGCACAACCAACGCGCCCTTGGCTTTGATATGGCATCTGAATCGGTGCGCAACACCGCCATGGAACGTGCCCTTAAGCGCAAAGACATCGCTCTTTCTTCGCGGATTGAACTTTTGCAAAATGAGAGCGAAAGGGATGGGTTTTTGATTTATTTGCCTGTTTTTAATGACGCAAATGTTCACCAAGGTTATGTGTATGCCGCCCTTAATACCAAGCGACTCTTTGATGGCATCATGCAAGACCGCTACATTCCCGTTGATTTTAAACTCCACGATAGCGCCTCTCACGACAAAGGAGCGCTTCTTTATGACTCTAATCCAAACCTTACCTCAGCGCGCCTTTCGCGCTGTGTTTCACTACCCGTTTATGGACACGCGTGGATAATGTGCTTTAAAACCGACCGTGTTCTTGACTTTGGCGATGGAATCTATTTGCCTTGGGTTCAACTCTTTTTTGGTTCGCTTCTCACTTTTGCCATGAGTGCGTGGGTTTATGCCCTGTTGCATACCCAACGTCGCGCTCTTACGATGGCAGATAAGATGACTTTTACTATCCAAGACCAACTGCGCATCATCGACAAAAACGTCATCATCTCTTCCACCGATACGCGCGGTATCATCACCGAAGTAAGCCAAGCCTTTTGTGATGTTTCAGGCTACACCAAAGAAGAGCTCATCGACAAAGACCACCTCATCGTCCGCCATCCAGACACCCCAAGTAGTACTTATGAGACAATGTGGAACACGATTTTACAAGGGGAAATCTGGGAAGGGGAGCTTAAAAATAGGCGCAAAAATGGCTCTGCGTACTGGGTGCATGCCATCATTACACCCAAGACAAACAGTGCAGGAGAGATTACGGGCTACACCTCGGTTCGCCAAAACATCACCGACAGAAAACGCGCGGAAGAGCTTTCCATCACCGATCAACTCACAGGGCTTTACAATCGCCTCAAATTGGATGAGATGTTTAAGACCTATTTACATGTAAGCCAGCGCCATGACACTGATTTTTCCATCATCATTTTAGACATTGACCGCTTTAAAAACGTCAACGACACCCACGGCCACCAAGTTGGCGATACCATCTTGCAAGAGTTTGCAAAAATCCTCCAAGAAAACGTGCGCTCTGAAGATGTTTTGGGACGCTGGGGAGGGGAAGAATTTATGATTTTAGCGCCCCAAAGCGGCCTTGAAGCGGCACAAAATCTTGCGGAAAAGCTACGTACTAAGGTGGAAAATTTCTCTTTTTCAACCATTGTGCGGGCAACGTGTAGTTTTGGCATTAGCACGTACCACAAAGGAGATGATGAAAAAAGCATGGTTTCCCGCGCAGACGATGCCCTTTACCGCGCCAAGACAAATGGCCGAAACCGCGTGGAAGTAGAAGAGATCCAAAGCGCTGCTACAAAATTAACTTCCCTCTAAAAGCTTTTGGGTTTGTTGGTGGCGGTAGGCAAACATGCGCGCCAAGTCCCACACTACCAAAGGGTACACAAGCTTGGAAAATGGCTCAAAAGGCAAGCTAAAGCTAACCGTGTCACGCATTTTGGTGGTGGTTTCATTGACCACTTCAAAAGCATGCTCATGATGAAACGTACGAAAAGGCGACTTAAGCGAGCGATCAACCACCACATAGGGCGCTTGCATCCTTTCAATCTCCATTTTCCAGCGTTGTGTGAACCCAAAACGGGTAATGTCTAGCACAATCACCGAGCCTTCTTGCAAAGGCAAAACAAGCTCTACAATCTGCGCTTTTATCCACGGAGGGGTGATTTTGGGAAGGTTGTTGGTATCACAATGAAAGGCATACACAGCCTCGATAGGCGCATTTAATAAAGTGGAAAAAGAGACGGTTTTCATGGGTTACTCCTTAACGCGCAGTATACCACGCACCCACGAAAAACCATTCCTTACCTACGAATTTTAAAGGGTTTTGTCTATAATAGCCAAAAACAAAGGAGTGCCATGAAAGTGATGCTAAGTATCGCAGGAAGCGACTCCAGTGGCGGGGCGGGCATCCAAGCCGACATCAAAACCGCCGAAGCCTTTGGGGTCTTTTGCGCCACAGCTCTGACGGTTCTCACTGCCCAAAATACCACAGGGGTGCGTAGCATTATGCCTGTCCCTCCGCAGTTTTTAGACGAACAACTGGCCATGGTCATGGAAGATTTGCCCGTCAAAGCCGTGAAGATTGGGATGCTTTACAGCACCGAGCTTATCCGCGTGGTGGAGCGTTTTGTCAAAACACTTTCCATCCCCGTGGTGCTTGACCCTGTGTTTCTCTCTAAAGCGGGTTCACCCCTTTTGCAACCCGAAGCCGTAGAGGCCATGCGCGCGCTTTTTCCCTACGCCACCGTCCTTACCCCCAACCAACACGAAGCCAAAGCCCTCTTTGGGGAACCCTACCATGTAAAGGCTCCTTGCCCTGTCATCGTGAAACATTTCACGACGGAGAAAGAGAGCCACGACACGCTATTTTATCCCAATGGCACCAAACGTACCTTCGCTTCACCCAAACTTGAAACCAAAAATTTGCACGGGTCTGGGTGTTCGTTTTCTTCGGCCATTGCCGCTAACCTCGCCCTTGGCAAACCCCTCGAAGAAGCTATCATGCGCTCCAAGGCGTTCATCTACCACGCCATTTTCCACGCACCCGCTCTTGGCCACGGACCTGGGCCACTTGGACACAAGCAAGGAGGGTTGCATGTACGTTAGCAAACTCTATGTATTGACCGATGACATCCTCACGCCCCGCGAGAGCATCATGGCCCAAACCAAGGAGGTATTAGACGCGGGTGTGCGTACCCTTCAACTGCGCGACAAAACCCACTCGAATGCAGACTTGCTTCCTTTGGTTAAGGCCATGGTTGCCCTGTGCAACGTCTATGATGCAAGGCTTATCATCAACGACCGTGTGAGCCTCGCCCTAAACGCCAACGCGCATGGGGTACACATTGGGCTGGAAGACGGCTCTTTAGAAGAAGTGCGCGCGCTGTTGCCTGATGCGCTCATTGGCGTGTCGTGCTATGGGGATTTGGAACGCGCTAAAAAAGCCCAAGAGGCAGGTGCAAGCTACGTGGCCTTTGGGTCGTTTTTTCCTTCTCCCACCAAGCCCCACACCAAAACCGTGCCATTAGACATCATCGGCCAAGCAAAAGCGACGCTCTCCATCCCTGTGTGTGTCATTGGAGGGATTAACGCAAGCAACATTCACCTTGTCAAAGAAGCCGATATGATTAGCGTGGTGAGTGCGGCGTACAAGCCCGATAGCATCACCCAAAACATCCAAAACCTCGCCAAAGGACTCTTATGAACATTGCCATTTCCTCGTGCCTTTTGGGTAACGAAGTCCGCTTTGATGGCGGACACAAACGCGACCGTTTCATCACAGATTTACTCTCCAACTACGCCTCGTTTGTTCCTTTTTGTCCCGAAGAGTTAGCCTTTGGCACACCGCGCCCTTCTATTCGCCTCGTCAAACACGACGAAGGGTTACGCATCATCTCCAACAAAACGGGCGAAGACCTTACATGTATGCTTGAAACACAAAACCAACACGAACTCTCCCGCCTCAAAGAAGTCCCCCTCACAGGCATCATTTTTAAAGCTAAAAGCCCAACTTGTGGGTTTGGAAGCGCGAAAGTGTATTTACCAAACGGGCATGGCGAGGGCAAAACTGACGGGCTTTTTGTCCTTACATGTAAGGCCGCATTTCCCCACCTGCCCATGGAAGAAGAAGCCAGACTCCTTGACCCGTGGCTTCGGGAAAACTTCATCATGCACCTCTTTGCCTACGACCGCTTTGTGAAATTTTGCGCTCAACATCCCACCATGGGAGGCTTGGTGCAGTTTCACACGGTCAATAAATTCCTCCTTCAATCCAAAAACGAAGCCTTGTACCGCGACCTTGGAAACGTCGTCGCTAACCACGAAAAACACCCGTTTCCTGATGTGCTAGAGGCATATGGTGCGCTTTACAAAGAAGCCATTGCGTGCAAAAGCAGCGTAAGCAAAACCCGCAACGTCCTTGAACACATGGTAGGGTTTTTCAAAAAAACACTCGAAAAAGGTGAAAAAGAGCTACTGCACCTCATGATTGAAGACTACAGCCAAAAAATCATCCCGCTCATCGCGCCCATTTCTGCCATTGTGCTTTTGGCTAAACGCTACAACATAGACTACCTTTTAGAGCAAACCTTTTTAGCGCCCTACCCCAAAGAGCTCGCCTTGCGCTCACACGTGGACGCGGGTAAGTGAGGCGCATTCTGTGGTTTCGGCGGGATTTGCGCGTACGCGACAACCCGCTGTTAAGCTTCGAGGGTGAGGTACTGCCCCTCTTCATCTTCGACCCTGCTATCTTGGACGAACTTAGCAAAGACGACAAGCGCATGGGGTTCATCGTGCACCATGTGCAAAAACTCAAACAGGAATTACAAGAGCGTGGGCTAGACCTAGCCATCTTTTACGACACCCCCAAACGGGTATTTGAAACCCTTGCACCGTTGGGGTTTGACGAAGTGGTAGCTTCGGGGGATTTTGACACGTACGCCACCGCGCGCGACAGGGAAATCTCCCACCTGCTCCCTTTCAGGCTTGTCAAAGACACCTACGTGTTTGAGCCCGAGGAACTGCTCAAAAAAGACGGTTCGCCGTATCTGGTCTTTACCCCGTTTTACAACGCCGCCAAAGAACGCTTTACTCCCTTACATGTAAAAGAATATGTACCCGCAACGCAAACGCTTTTTCCTTACATGTACGCCGCTTTTGACATGAACTCTTTAGGCTTTAGCACGCCCACGCCTGCAACGCTTGACCCTCATGAAGCCCTTGTGCGCTTTGCGTTAGAAAACTACCTCAGCACGCGGGATTTTATGGCGCAAGAGGGCACGTCGCGCCTTGGGGTGCATGTGCGCTTTGGCACGCTAGGCATTCGCACCCTCTTGCGCCACCTTGCTACGCAAAAAAAGGAAGGTGTGGACACGGAGCCTTTTTTTCGCCAACTCATGTTTCGGGAATTTTACGCCCACTTGCTTCACCATTTTCCCCATCTTGAAACCCAAAACTTTCGTTATGCTTTTGAGGGCATCCCCAACGCCAAGCTTCACCGTGCGTTTTGCGAGGCAAAAACAGGGGTGCCCATCGTTGATGCGGGCGTGCGCGAACTGGTGCAAACAGGCTTCATGCACAACCGCGTGCGGATGATTTGCGCCTCTTTTTACACCAAACATTTGCTCTTGCCCTGGCAATGGGGCGAGCGGTTTTTTGCCGCGCATTTACTCGACTATGAGCGCGCCAGTAACGCCCTTTCGTGGCAGTGGAGTGCGGGCACGGGGGTTGACCCGCAACCCTATTTTCGCATCTTTAACCCTTACGCGCAAAGCGCTAAGTTTGACAAAGAGGCTGTTTACATCACACGCTTTTTGCCCGAACTTCACGCCATTCCTGCCAAAACCTTGCATGATGAAACAGCCTTGCTTAAGGGCGTACATGTACACTACCCCAACCCCATTGTAAACCACAAAGAAGCCAGAGTAAAAGCCTTGGCACATTTTAAAAAACACACCCAAAGCATCTAAAAATCACCCAAAAACTCTCCTATTAGCCAATTTTTTCCCAATTAATTTTCGTCATCATACGACATCTTGTTGTTAAAGGAGGTCTGTATGAGAGTATGGATTGTATTAGCCGTGTTATTGCAAGGTATGTTGTTTGCCAACGCAGACGCATTGTATAAACCCTGCGCAGGGTGCCACGGACTTGAAGGCGAAAAAGTGGCAAACGGTGTGAGTAAAATCATCAACCAAATGAGCAAGGAAGACTTTATTTCAGCCATGGAAGGCTATAAAGATGGCTCTTATGGCGGCAATCTCAAAGCATTAATGCGTGGGCAAGTCATGCGCCTTAGTAAAGAAGATATCGAAGCGCTTGCGACTAAAATCGTCAAGTAAGGTGCAATCATGACCCTTTCACGACTTGCGGACGCCAAAGCCTTAAGAGACATCTTCAACAGCACCGACACCGCATCTTTGTGGGCGGCTTTTGGCGCGATATCCTCTGAAACATCTTCATCTGCGATGTCTTTAGAGGCCGAATTTAACCGTTTTTTTGTTGGGCCGGATGCACCTCTTGCACCGCCATACGCCTCAATATATCTGGAAAAATCAGGGCTTTTAATGAGCAAAACCACGCAAGAAGTAAGGGGTCTCTACACCCTTTTTGGGCTTAAAAACCCCAAAGATGGCCAACAGCCCGATGATTTTTTGGGGTTTGAGCTTGATGCGTATTATCAGCTACTTTACATCGAGCTTCACAGCAACATTCTCTACCTTAAACCACTGCGGTGCTATTTTTTGCAAGAGCACATGGCGCGGTGGATACTTCCCTTTGTCGAAGCAGTCAAGCAGCACGCGCCCTCACCTGCTTTGACGCAGATAGTAGACCTGCTTCAGCGTTTCATTACTACAGAACTTTCTATCCAAGGAGAAAACCATGAGTACTCACCCATCACCTGTTGATGCCCTGCTTCGCGAGGGTGTCAGTCGTCGTAACTTCCTCAAAGGGCTACTCGCCAGCGGTGCCGTGGCATCGTTTCCTGGTGGCGCATTGGCCGCAGAGCCTTATGTGGACACCAAAATCCCCTTTACGGGCAAAAAAAGCTACACCACGTTTCGCAACGCCTGTCCTCGCAACTGCTACGACACCTGTAGCATCAAAACGTTCGTCAAAGACGGCGTGATTCAGTTTATCGAAGGAGCCAAAGAGTCCACATTTACCAACGGTGGCACCTGTGTCAAAGGCAACTCGTATGTCAGACGTGTCTACTCTCCCGACCGCATCAAATACCCTATGATGCAAGTAGGTGGCAAAGGTTCAGGTACATGGAAACGCATCAGTTGGGATGAAGCCATGGATACCATCGCCAAAAAATTGCTTGCTATCAAAAAAGAGGACGGCCACCTACTCGGAGCCGCGCTCACAAAATACTCTGGCAACTTTGGTATCACCCATTACGGCGTTGAGGGCATGTTTAGCTCCATCGGCTACACCACACGCTTTGCTGGAACTCCTTGTTGGCCTGCAGGCATCGATGCCCAAAACCTCGACATGGGCGCCATGTGGTGCAATGACCCCGAAGAGATGAAAGACAGTAAGTACATCATCCTCTGGGGCGCAAATCCAGCAGCTAACTCCGTACACTCCATGAAGTACATTTTTGAAGCCAAGAAAAAAGGGGCAAAGGTCGTTGTCATCGATCCCGTTTTCACCGAAGCGGCCTCTAAAGCAAGCGAGTGGATTCAAGTTAAAGTAGGCTCTGATGGCCTTTTGGCCCTTGGTATGGCTAAAATCATCATCGATGCTAATATGCACGATAAAGAATGGCTTGCCAAAAACACCAAAGGCTACAAAGAGTTCAAAGCCTACCTTGACACCATCAACCTTCGTGATGTCGCTGAAACTTCAGGGCTTTCGCTAGAACTCATTAGCCAAATCGCCCTAGAATTTGCCAAAGCAGACCCCGCTACCATCTGGTCAGGCTACGGTTTGCAACGCCACACCAACGGCGGCTCTATGATACGCGCCATTGACGCCCTAGTTGCTATCACCGGAAACATCGGCAAATACGCGGGAGGCTCTCGCTACGGACACCTTGACACGTGGGGTTTTAACTACCACGCCATGAGCATGGAAAAACCCGCAGGAAGCGTGGGATATGTGGGCGGCAAACGCATGGGAGAGTTTGGCCATGGCGCAGCAGGCGAAGAGAAACCTGATTACGATGACCGCTACCTCAACATCAACAAAACCGCGCGTGAAATCTTAAATTCTGACCCTAAGGTACGGCTTTTATGGGTAGCGTGTAAAAATACCTTTGCTCAAGATTTTGACCGAAACCTTCTCATTGAAGCGTTTAAATCCCTAGAGATGGTGGTGGTTGTAGACGAATTTTTCAACGAAACCACCAAGTGGGCCGACATCGTCTTGCCTGTCACTACACAATTTGAAGAGTACGATGTCAATGTCTCTTACTGGCATTACTGGCTCAGTATCAACGAACAAGCCATCAAACCCCTTCATGAAGCCAAAAACGACCTAGAAATCGCCGCGTTGCTTTCTAAAAAACTAAATGCGCTAGAAAAAGGCTCTTGTACCTTCCCTGAATACGTCGATACCAAACAGTGGACCGCCAAAGAGTTTAATGCGGGCATCTACGAGAAGTTTGGCATCAGCTCTTGGGAAGAGCTTAAAAACGGCCCTGTGAAAGCAAAGCCAGTCATCCCTTACGCCGATGGCAAGTTTTTTACTCCTAGCGGAAAGTATGAGTTTTATTCTGAAACCTCAAAAGAGTATGGTTGGAAAGCACTGCCTGAGTACGTAGAAGTGCGAAAGCCTTACGACAAATTCCGTCTTACCACGCCACACAGCCGCTTTAGTCTTCACTCTCAGTTTCAAAACCTTGACTGGATGGAAGAATTTAACGCAGAACCGTTTGTCTACATCAACACCAAAGATGCGACCGACAAGCGCGTAGAAACGGGCGATATTGTAGCGGTCTTTAGCAAGGTTGGCTTATTGCGCGTTAAAGCAAAAGTCACCGACAATGTCCCCTCTGGCACCGTGATGATGTACGAGCAATGGTTCAATAACAACATTTACAATGTCAACGAACTGGTGGATGACACCTCTTCAGACATGGGTGCGTTTAAAACGGGTGCGCCGGGCGTTGCCTTACACGATGCCTATGTTAACTTTAGAAAAATTTAAAAGGATTACGCATGCAAAAAGCATTTTTAGTCGATAGCAGCATCTGCTTAGGCTGCAACACCTGTGCGATGGCCTGTAAAAACCAATACCACCAAGACAATGGCATTGCGTGGAGAAAGGTGCGTGAAATTGGTGGCGAAACATACCGTGAGGACCAAAACAACTTTCTTCCCACTGTCACCTGGTACGCCAAAGCGCCACAAGCCCAAATGCCCGAGGAGCGGTACTATTTCTCCCTCGCGTGCAACCACTGCGAAAACCCTGCGTGCGTAGAAGTCTGTCCTGCGGGCGCACAAACCAAGGACCCTATCACAGGAATCGTCAAGCACGACCAAGAACTGTGCATTGGGTGTAAGGGGTGTGTATTGGCCTGTCCTTTTGGGGCGTCCAAATACAACGAACGCTTAGGTAAATCAGAAAAATGTAGCATGTGCTGGGAGCGACAAGATGAGGGATTACTCCCCGCTTGTGTTCAATCGTGCCCAACAGGCTCCATTGCGCTCATTGACATCCATGACCCAGCTTATGCAAATGCAGGCACCACCGACCCCCTTGGCATTGATTACGCCATCGGCTCTTCTACAAAGCCTTCCACGCGCTTTGTGCATCCTAGCTTGCCTGCTAAGATGCACAGGCTCTAAGAAGCCTCCCATGAAACAGTGGATTTTTATACTGCTCGTGGGATTTTTACCACTCTGGGGAGAAGAAGCCTCCCCAGGGGCCTGTCCGCTAATCGACATGAAAGAATTTAGTGATTACGCGAAACAAAAAGTGACCATCTCCACGCCCAAAAAAGCGAAAATAGGAGAAAATATCGTCACGTTCTCTCTTGAAAAAAACGACTTTCCTTCGGGCTATATGGTTGCAGGCTATGCGGATATTCATGCTTTTTCCGCCCAAACACCGCCTAGCATCGTCGATGGCTTTCCTCGCACAACCATCACGCTACACGAAGCAGGAACCTATGAGTTTAGACTAAAATTGAACCTCATTTACAAAAGCAGTTGAGGCGGGATCAAATTTGCCAGTTTGGCAAAACAATCTTTGGTCTTGAAACTTGAAGATAAATAACCTATAATCATTTTTCTAAAGGATGGCGATGGACAAAGCACTCAAACTTCAGCTTAAAACCCTTCGCATTTTGTATGCGGAAGACGAACCCAACATCCGTAAACCCATCAGTGACACCTTGCGTTTTTATGTACACAGTGTCATCGAAGCCCAAGATGGCCAAGAGGCCTATGAGCTTTACCAACTCCACAAACCCGACATCATTCTCTCCGACATCCTCATGCCTAAACTTAGCGGCATCGAATTTGTCCAAAACGTACGGGCCAAAGACCGCACCACACCCATCGTGCTCATCACTGCTCACACGGAAAAAGAGTATTTACTCAGCGCGGTAAAGCTTCACCTGGAGCAGTACCTCATCAAGCCTGTCACTCTTCCTGATTTACTGGGCGTTCTTGAAGCCTGTCTCGCCCAAATCGCGCAGACCCATCCACTGACCCACGGCTTGCCAAACGATTATCATTATGACATCGACCACAAGCTTTTAACCCACAAAGGAAAAGAGATTCGCCTGAGCAAAAAACAGATTGATTTTTTAGAAATGCTCATCCAAAACCGCCACCGCGTGGTCACCTACGACGAACTTCAATACGAAGTGTGGAAGGACGATGTCATGACCGACAACGCCATTCGTTCTTTAGTGTTAAGCTTGCGTAAAAAGCTTCCCAAAGACCTCATCGTTAACCTCTCAGGCATCGGATACAAGCTTGAAACGTAGCTTAACGCTTCTTTTTTGCCTTTTTAGCACCTTGGTAGCCTCGGGCTATCGGTTGGATGATAGCGCTTCTTTGGCCCTTCAAACCCGCCATCCCGACTCACACATCAAGGTTTTTTTACCCACCATGCCCTACCTTTACCTCTCCAAACTCGTCAATGGCACCTTAGTGCGCTCCAGTGACTCTTCGCAGGGGTGGGAGTACATGATGGCCCACTCCCACCGTCAGCTCTCCCCTACGGTGTATGACTTTTTTTTGGTTGAAGGAGCGGTGTTTCAAGATGGCTCGCCCTTTGATGCGGATGCGGTGCTTGAGAACTTTGCGTCCATGCGCAAAAGCCCTTTTCGGTATTCTGATTTGTTTTCGCGTTTGGACCGTGTTGAGAAGATTTCCCCTTTACATGTAAGGTTTACGCTCACTCAGCCTTATGAACTGTTTATGTTTGATTTGACCATGGTCAACCTCTACACCAGTACCTACCTAGAACACTACGGCTGGGGATTCAAAGGCGCTTCGACGTCCAATAGCATGAAACACCCCGGACCCTACGGACTTGGGCCTTACATTCTCAAAGAAGGGTTTGCTACGGGTGGGGAGCAAACCCCCGTCATTGAACTAGAAGCCAACCCGCACTACTATGACCCGCGCTTGCCCTACATCCAAAAAATCACTATCTACACCGAACTTGGTACCGAAGCGGTCTTAGAGGCTGCGCTGGAGAGGGAGGGCAGCTTAGACATCGCACCCATTCCTTTTAACCGCAAAACCGAAGCCGTGCTTTCCCCTTACGCCAAACTCATCACCCATCCCTCAACCCACAACATTTCGGTTTATTTCAACATGCTCAAACCCCGTGGCGTGCTAAAGGACAAAGCCGTACGCATCGCGCTCAATGAGGCCATCAACCAAGAAAATCTTTTAAAGTTTGTCTACAAAAACGAAGGGCGCATCGCCCCCACTGCCGCCACACGCAACTACGCCTCGGTGGAAACAGCCACCCAAGACTTGCCCACCCACTTTGAACGCGCCGCGGCGGCGCCTGATGCGAAAGAACGCACCAAAAAACGGCGAGAGATTTTAGAAGGGCTAACCCTAAAAGTGTACACCCTTGAGCGCTTTATGTTTTTATGGAAAGGCATCGAATACCAACTGAGCCAATACGGCGTACGCCTTGAGTACGAAACCACCACCAGCGAAAAAGAGCTGTACGCCCAACTGCTCACCAACCGTGAAAGCCCAAAAAACTGGGATATTTTAGCGTGGGGGAATGATGACTGGTGCAGTAACCACCCGTGGACGGTCTTTTTTAATTACCGTACTGATGATGTGTGGTCGACCATCGACGAAGATGCGCCCCTCCAAGGGTTACTGCAAGAGTTTTTCACTCTGCCGTACAATTCCCCTGCCTTTGTCCAAAGTGTGGGACGCATCACCAAGCGAGCGTACGAGGAAGCTTACATGCTCTTTGTACCCTCACCCAACATCGTCTTAGCGGTCAATAAAGAAGTCAGTTACACCCCCTCCGCGGTGTTACTCATGCCCTTATGGGAAGCAAAAATCACCCCTTACCATTGGTCGATTCGCCAAGGCGCATACCCAAGTGCTAGGCATTTGCCCATCCGCCCTAACGCGCACCTTTTTGAAGAAAGGCCCTAAGTGTCGTACCTTCGCATTCGCACCAAGTTTATCCTCATTGGCGCTATCGGGTTTTTGACCCTCTTGTCCTTAGTGGGCTTGGCCTTTAACATCGGCAGGCTTGGCATTGACAGCCTTGACCACGTGTTTCAAGACTCCAAAAATGTCCAAACCCTTCAGCAAGAGTTCATCGCCCCTTTGTTTTACCTCAGAGAGCTTTCTCTCTCTCTTGTGGTTGCACCCAATGAAGATTTTCGCCAAGAAATCGAAAGGGCGCTAGAGCCTCTGCTTGGCACCTTGGATGCAAAAATGAGCGCCCAAGAAGAGGTCATCGCCAAAGAGTGGCGCGCCTACAAAACCCAACTTGCCCAAACCCGCACGTTTATCCATGAAGACTTTGAAGAGGGGGCATTTATCAACGCAAATACGGGAGAGCGCGAACAATTTTACGTGCTTGCCTCGGCCTTACAAAAAGCCCAAGCAAAACAGCTTGATACCTCTTCTAATACCTACTTAGACGCCAAAGAAAGGATTGACAACACCCGCTGGACCATTGTCATCATCTCCGTCCTTTTAAGCCTTTTGAGCCTTACTCTTGGGTGGTTGGTGATTCGCAAGATTGCCCTGAGCATTGAGCGGGTAAAGTCGGGATTGCTCGAGTTTTTTGAGTTTTTTAAACACAAAACCATGACCAAAAAACCCATCGCCATCGCCCTTGACTCCCACGATGAGTTGGGAGAAATGGCGCGGGCCATCAACGTGGAAATCGACGCGGCCAAAGACGCGCTCAAACAAGACATGGAGTTCATCGAATCTGCGACCCAAATGCTCCAAGCCCTCAAAGGCGGGGATTTGCAAAAACGCCTTGACGCACAGGCCAAAACCCATGAACTCAATGCGCTCAAAGAAGTTATCAATCACATGGTGGATGATTTGGAGCACAAAATCCAACAAGAAATCAGCCGCCGCACCGACCAAGAAAAACTCCTCATCCAACAATCAAAACTCGCCTCCATGGGAAATATGATTGGCAATATCGCCCACCAATGGCGTCAACCTCTTGGGGAGCTAAACGCCATCTTGATGAACCTAGAAACCCGCCACAAATTTAACCAATTTGACGGGGCATTTTTGGAGCATTGCGTGAAAGAGTGCAACACCATCACCGCGTACATGTCCCGCACCATCACGGACTTTCAAAACTTTTTTAAACCTTCTAAAACCAAAGAGTTTTTCAACGTGGTCACCGCGTGCAAGAGTGCGGGGGGCATCCTTGCCTCTTCCCTAAAGCACCACAACATCGCCCTAGAGTGGGACATCGTCAAAGAGTACGAAGTGCTTGGCTACCCCAATGAATTTTCCCAAGCCTTTTTAAACATCCTCTCCAACGCCAAAGACGCGCTCACCTCACGCCTCATTGCGCGGCCAAAAATCCGCATCAGCATCAGTGAAGGCGCCCAGTGCGTGCTCATCAGAGTGGAAGACAACGCAGGCGGCATCCAAGAGGAGCATTTGGAGCGGGTGTTTGAGCCTTACTTTACGACCAAACATGCCAAGCAAGGTACGGGCATCGGGCTGTACATGTGCAAAACCATCATCGAAAACAATATGGATGGCTACCTCAACGTAGCCAACACGCCCGAGGGCGCGTGCTTTACTATCAAGCTTAACAAATAGCCATTTTTTCCCTACGAACCGCGTCAAAAAGGCGGTACACTCTTTTAAAAAAGGAGATCCCATGCGCGCCATGCTTGCTCTGTTTTTGGGTCTTTTTCTAGGCGGTTGCGCCCAAAGACATCCCGAACTCCCCACGGTCTTACATGTAAACCTTGAACGCTACGCAGGCACATGGTACGAGATAGCCCGTTACGAAAACCGTTTTGAAAAAGGATGCATCGGCGCCACAGCCACCTACACCCAAGAAGGAAAGCGCTTGCGTGTGGTAAACCGCTGTTTTGACGCACAGGGCACGCAAATTGGCGAAGCCAAAGGCGTGGCGAAGCTGGCCTCACCCTTTGACACCGCCAAACTCAAAGTAAGCTTTTTTCGCCCCTTTTACGGCGACTACTGGGTACTAAAGCTAGCGGATGATTACCGCTACGCGCTCATCGGCGAACCTTCACGAAAATACTTCTGGATACTCGCCCGCGAAAAAGCCTTACATGTAAAGGACAAAGAAGAGATTTTAGCCCACATGAAAACCCTAGGCTACGACCCAGAAAAGCTTTTTTGGACGCGGTATCCGTAGCCTTACATGTAAAGGGTTTTAGCGAGGACTAGTCGAGTGCTTCTAGAATGAGTTGGTCTATTTCTTTTTCGCTTAAGGTTTCAAAGTCACTTTTGTCGTAAATGTAGATAAGGTAGAGTTCGTTGTTGAGGAGCTTTAAATAGGAGATGAGCCTGTAGCCACCGCTCTTGCCAGTGCGTTTATCGGAATTTGAAATGCGCGCTTTGTAGACGCCACTACCTAAATAAACACCTAAATCCTCTTCTGTTTTGATGCCATCAACAAAAGCAAGCCAATCTTTGTCGATATTGCGAAACTTTCTTTTTAAATTTTTGACAGCTTTGGCAAAAACGCTGGTGTCTTTAACAGTCAGGTTATGGAGCGGTTTCACTCGATAACTCTTATTACTTTTGAGCGCCCTTCTTCAATGTCCAACAAGGCTTGCTTGATGTTTTTTTGCAACACCCGAGCCTCTTCTTTGTTTTTGCTTTCAATTTTTACAGCCTTTTTGGGAAGCATATCTAAAAGAACTAAGAATTTATCAAAATAATCATCGCGTATTTTCAAGGTCAACGTTTTCATGTTTAGTCCTCATGTAAAATCAGTCTCAATTTTGAAGGATTATAGCATATTTGCAAAGCCCAAAACGAGGAGCTAGAAAAGCTTTTTTGGACACAGTATCCGTAACCTTACATGTAAAGGGTTTTGGCAAACATCAAGCTACTTTGCCTATAATGTTTTTTCTATAAACTTCATGAAAAACAGACACTAGGAAACCTTTGATGTTTGAACAAACCTTTAAAAACATAGATGGCCCAGAAAAAGACCACGCCAACATAAACAACTATAAAGGGATAAAGAAGCTAGAAAAACTCTCTCATAGATAACAAAACTTCCAAAAAAAAGTTTGTGAATATACGAGATAAAAATTATTGAGGATAGTTTTAACAAATGACACTAGATGAAGCATTGCAAAAAGCCAAAGATACAAAACAAAGTGTTCTTGCATCTTTAGGTGGTATCACGTCAAGCTCCACAATAAAAGATTTGATTGTTGTTTCTTATTTAGCACTTGTAAAACAACATCATGCTTCAGTTATTTTACTTATCGAAAATAATCTCCATAGCTCAGCAGTTGCACTTTCTCGTCCACTGCTTGAGGCTTGCTATAGGTGCTTGTGGGTTCAGCTTGTAGCAGACAATGATGAGTGTGAGAAAATCAAGACTCCAGATTATGATTGGAAACAAACTTGGAAATTAGCTAAAGAAGTTGATGGTGCATTATGTGGAGGAGTTTTTCATAGTATTTGTCAAAGAAATATTGGAGTCTTAAATGATTTTACCCATGGAGGGCTAGAACAAATATCAAGACAAATCAATTATAGCACTTATATAGTAGAACCAACCTTTTCAGATGAAGAGCTGATAGTGCTGTTAGTTTCTTCAAATGCTCAATTAGCTATGACCCTCTTGGCTTTTGCATTAAATATCAATGATAAAAAATTAATAGAATTTGCACAAAAACCACTCCTCGAAGAATAAATAATGAGCTTGCCTGAACTTATCTCAAAACACCAAGCGCATCTTCTACATGTAACCGATGCCTACCATGGGGTTGAAGAAAAATACGCCCTTTTAGACCCGATGCTTTTTGATACAAACTTATCCCAAAAACACAACAATCGAGGGTTTGAAGTCTTACGCCAGAGCCTCTTTTTTGCCTGCGTGGTGGACATTGTCAATATCGTTTGTAAAAAAGGTGGCAATAAAACGCCAAGCATAGAAGGCATAAGTTCCATATTTTGCAATCGAGAACTTTTAAAATACTTCCATGATGCAATCGTAAATGCGGATGCTTTTGTGGGATTTTCTAAGACACAAGAAAAACAGAGTCACGGTTTTTGGGAAAATGTTACAAAAACCAAAACAAAGATAGACTGTTTGCTTCATTCGCCAAAATTAGAAGCGTTTGAAACCATACGAGACAAACGCATTGCCCATCTTGAACTTAAAAAATCTGGTGATGATTATGAGCTTTTAGATATCTCAACTCTAGGATTAAAATGGGGTGATATCAAAAGTATGCTAGCTGAAATGCAAAGTATTATCATCAATCTAAATCAAATTATGACGGGTGCAACGATTATCACGAGAGATAAAATTAATCAAACAATGCGAGATGAGTTTTGGGAACAAAACAAATGAAAACTGTCAACAGTATTGTCATAATTATCTCAGCAAAAAGCGTAGATAATTATTGGGTATTTTAGTATTCCAAACTGAAATACTTTTAAGCGATTTTTTGCCAATGTGTTACGCTATATGTAAAGAATACAGGGGCGTAAAAATGCGCAATATTAAACTTTTTGAAGACAAAAAAATCTGCAGTCATTATGATGAGAAAAATGAAAAGTGGTTTTTTTAGTTGTGGATGTGGTTGGTGTCTTAAGTGAGAGTGAAAATCCTTGAAAATATTGAAGTGTTTTAAAAACAAGGCTTAAAAATGAAGGTAGTAAGTTGGCTACAAATTGTAGTCAACTGAAATTAAAAGTAACAGATGAAAAATATTATCTCACAGATGTTGCGGATGTGGAGCAACGTTTGCGCCTGATTCGATCCATCCCTCCGCCCAAACCGCCATTTTTTCCCTACCAACAGCGCGCGCCTTGCGTTACACTTTCCCAAAAAGAGGTTTCATGGTACACAAGGCACTTAACATGTACGACGTGGTCGTGGTGGGCGGGGGGATTGGTGGCACGTGCGCGGCGGCGATGCTCTCCGCTAAAGGCAAAAAGGTTTTGTTGTTGGAAAAGGAGCCTTACCTCGGGGGGTGCAGTAGCACCTTTTCACACCAAGGTTTTCGTTACAACACGGGTGCGACGACCTTTGCGGGGTTTGAAGAGGGAATGCCCGTGCATAGATTTTTTGAAAGCTTACATGTAACGCTGCCGCTTCTTCCTCTTTCGTCTGCTTATGTGCAAATCCAAAAAGGCAAAGCCCTGCCCCGTTTTGAGGATTTGGAGGCTTTTTTAGAAGCCCTAGAGCGCGTGCATCCTCATCCGCAAAATCGCGCGTTTTGGGAAGAAATCTGGCGCATTAATCGCGCTTTTTATGCCCACCAAGATTACGTGTTTTCCAAGCGTTCATGGGGAGATTTTGCGCGCTCTTTGGTGAGCTTTTTACCCATCGCGCGAGCTTTTTTTCCACTACTGTTGCGCCGAGGTGATGGGTACATTCGGGCGAAACTTCCTGGCATTTCGTCTGCTTATAAAGCCACCCTTGATGCATCCTTGCGCATCGTTACCCAAACCACCACCCATGAAGCCAGCGCCCTTTCGACTGCCCTAGCCCTTGGGTACCCTTTTTTACACAATGCTTACGTGCAAGGAGGCATGGGTGCGTTGTTTGATGCGTTGGAACCTTGCATTACACACGTGCGCAAGAAAACCCCCGTATCGCGCATATTTGCTCGTTCTTATGGCTTTGAAATTCACGCGCGCCACGAGGTATTTCACGCGCGCACTCTCGTGCTCAACACCCCCGTGTTTGAAAGCGCTAGGTTTTTTGAATCAGGGGCTATACACGCTTACTTTTCACGCTTCAAGTCTCTAGACAACGACCAAAGCGCCTTCATGGTTTATGCTACCTTTCGCACTGATGCGCCCTTAGAGCACCATTATCAGATTCTTTTAGATAGGCCTCTTCCTCAAACCACTTCTGACGCGCTTTTTGCCTCTTTTTCTGATGCAAATGACCACGATTTAGCGCCTCAAAGGCATCGTTCCATGACCCTTTCGGTGCACACTAAAAGCAGTTGGTGGAGAGGATTGCCACCTGCACTTTATAAAGCGCAAAAATCCGCCCTTGTTTCACAGATTCTTGACCAAGTCTGTGCTACACTAGGGCTTGAAAAATCCTGCGTCGTACACCATTTTGGCGCCACGCCAAAAACCTTTGCCCGCTACCTTGGGCGCGCGCAACTTGGAGGAATCCCCATGTCCTACACTCGCCCATTTTTTACTAATCCTGCCAACGACACCCCCTTTCGCGGGCTTTACATGGTAGGCGACACTACCTTTGCCGCCCAAGGATGGCCTGGCGTCATCGCAGGAGTCAATAACCTCCAAAAGCTCCTTGATGCTTGAACTGAATATCCGCTTCAAAGACTGGCTTGGAGTGCTAGGACTTGGGATCTTTTTTTCAGGACTTTTGGCAGGGTTTTTGTACCTTTTGCTTGAACTCCCTCTTGTGCATGGTCTTGGGTTCGGGGCGCTACTTGGCGGGTGGATTGGCCTTGCTTCGTGGGGGCTTTTTAGTGTAACAAACCGCCTCATCATGCCCAAAATTTCCCCCACTTGGTGGGTGCCCACAAGTGCGTTCATCGCGTTTTTGGCCGGATTTTTGGGTACCTTTCTTGCGTTGCGATTTCCTTTTGGGCTGGTACTGCCTGCCAATGTGCCCCACCTAGAGAGTGCTTTTATCTTAGGCATACTAACGTACCTCTTGGGTGCTTTACTGTACCATCTCGTGCGCTTGCGCAACATCAACACGCACCTAGACACCCTCTTGCTCCAAAGCCGCCTCAAATCCTTAGAAACCCAACTCAATCCCCATTTTTTGTTCAACGCCCTTAACTCTTTGGCCGAACTTTACCACGTCAACCCCGAAAAAGCCGAAGCCATGGTCTTAAAACTCTCCACCTTTTTGCGCAACACCATGCAAGAAAGCGCCCTGTTGAGTCTCTCTCAGGAGTTGGAAAACACGCGGGCGTATGTGGAAATCGAAGCGGTGCGCTTTGAGGGGAAAATCACCCTAGCCGAGGACATTGCACAAGCGTTTGGTGCGCACCTTGTGCCCAAATTTTCCATTCAACTTTTAGTGGAAAACGCCATCAAACACGGCTTCAAAGGCACCCCTTTTGAGATTCGCATCACCGCTTCGCGCCACCAAAAAGCCTTACATGTAAAGGTAGAAAACACCGGCCCCATTCCCCAAAACCCAAGCTATGGCATCGGTCTTTCCAATCTTAGCGAACGCTTAGAATTCCTTTGCCACGGACATTTGATACATTCATCCTCTCAGATGGCTAGCTTTACCCTTATTTTAGGAGAACCTCATGCACATTTTAATCGTCGATGACGAACCTTTAGCCCTCTCGCGCCTTGCCCGTTTACTTGGCCAACTGGGCCACCAAAACATCCTCCAAGCAACCAGCGGCGCCCAGGCACTTGAACTACTCCAAACCCAGCCCGTCTCTTTACTCATCACCGACATCGCCATGCCCGACCTCTCAGGGATTGCCCTAGCCTACCAAGTGCGACTGCGTGCGCCCATGCTTCCCATCATCTTTCAAACGGCCTACGAAAAACACGCCCTTGAGGCCTTTGACATCGGGGCGGTGGATTACCTGCTTAAGCCCTACACCGCCGAACAACTTCACCGCGCCCTTTCGCGCGCCAAGCCCGAAGCCTTACGCTTACTGACAAAAAACGGGGAACTATTTTTCTTGCTAAAGCCCGAAGAGATTTTTTACATCAAGGCAGATTTGGCCGAAGTCATGGTGCGCGCACGCGAGGGGTTTTCCTACTACGCGGCCAAAATCTCCCACATGGAAACACTCTTAGAAACCCACGATTTTGTGCGCATTCACCGTTCTTATCTTCTCAATCTTGCCCATGTTTCGCACTTTGAGAGCTTAGACCAAAGCCGATTGGCCTTTTTCTTCAAGGGTATCGATGAGAGTATCGAAAGCAGCAAAGAAGGCGCCAAGCTCTTTCGCGAACGGTTTAAAAAATAAGCCCAACCTTACCCTTTCCCAAGGAATCCCATGGTATCATGCGCGCATGCTAACCCGTTTTTTAAGCGCGTTGTGCCTTGTTGGCACCTTGCACGCCACTCCCATTACCACGTTACATGTAACAGGCGACATTGACCCGCTTTTTGGGCCTTTCACCAAAGACACCTTACTTAAAGTGTGCAACATTACTTTTCCTCCTGTGTATAAGTTTTGGCAAAGTGCGCCTGTTTTTTCTCCTGAGCAAATTTCCCAGTGTGCCCAAACCCTTACGCAATACGCCCACAGCTACGGGTTTTACAATACGGAAGTGACACATGCCATCAACGAGGACTCCGCCTCCTTACATGTAAAGAAAAATGTCCCTATTCGCGTGGCCTCCTTGGAAGCTGACGAAGCACTACGCCCTTTTATCGATTTTGCCCAAGGTGACGTTTTTACCGCCCTCGCCTTTTCCGCGGCCAAGCGGGACATCAAAGACCATTTTGCTGCCTTAGGCTACCCCAAAGCTGAGCTTGACACCAAAGCATACGTGGATTTGGATGCGTACAAGGTCGATGTGCATTTTCGCGTCACCCCAAGAGACCTGCACACTTTTGGCCCCATCACCCTTTCCAACAACGCAAAGGTAGACGAAGCCCTTATTTATAACGCCATACACTTCAAAGAAGGTGAGCGCTACGACGCACGCTTGCTTGAAAAAACCTACGAAGAATTGTACGGGTTTGGCGTCTACAGCTACATCGCCCTCAACCAAGACTTCGACCAATCCAACGCCACTGTGCCCGTTGAAGTTACCCTCCTTCAGGGTGATCACCGTGAAATCCAGTACGGCTTTGGCTACGACACGGACACGGGTGGGCGCGTCGTAGCCCTCTATAAAAATGACAATTTCTACGGCAACTTGAAAAAATTTTCCCTTGGCGGCACGCTTAATGAAAAAGGAGTGAGCGTGTACAACTCCCTCTTTCTCCCACGCCTTTTTCTGAATGATACCCTGCTCAAAGGCGTCACCCTAACCAACGACATCACCTTTGAAAACACCGACTACGACAGTTACAAACAACGAAAATTTGATGAAAAAATCACCTTTTCCAAAGAGTTCTGGGGGCTCAAACATGGCGTGGGGGCTTCGAGTGAAATCAGTCGCATCACCTCCAAACTGCCCGAATACGAAAGCGGTAACTACTGGATTAACGCCGTGTTTTACCAAGTAGAGCTTGACAGGCGCGACAACGCCCTAAACCCCAAAAATGGCTACTACCTCTCTTTTACCCTCGAAAACGGCACCAAACTCTTAGCCAGCGAAGAAGAATACGTCAAAACCCTCACCGAATTTCGCGCCATGAAAACCTTCGACCGCCTCACGTTTTCCTTTAAAACCAAAGTGGGCACCCTCGACCAAGACCTTCCTATCTTCAAGCGCTTTTTTGCAGGGGGAGATTACAGCAACCGAGGCTATCAGTACCAAAAAGTAGGCAAAAAAGACCATGAAGACAACCCTTACGGAGGGCTTACCCTCATCGACAACAGCCTCGAACTCGAATACGCCTTTACAAAAACATTGGGCATCACCACCTTTTTGGACTCCACCATGTTACGCGAAAAACCCAACGATTTTGCCAATGATTTTTACCATTCGGTGGGCGCAGGGGTGCGCTACTACACACCCATCGGGCCGTTGCGCCTTGACATTGGCACGCCGTTGAAAGAAGGGGGTGTTGTGTTTCACCTTGGGATAGGACAAGTCTTTTGAAACGCCTCGCACGTCTTTTGGGCCTACTTAGTGGCCTTTTTATTTTTTTTGGTCTGACTTTTTGGTGGGCGCTCACCTCCCCTTTTGCCGCACGCTTTATCCTAGAAAAACTCGCCCACGCCAACGAGGCTTCTTATAAAAAAGTCGAAGGCACCTTGTGGGATGGCATTCGCCTTGAAGGGCTTTCTCACCCTTTTGGAAGCATCGACACCCTTCATCTCTCCCTTGACTTGCCTGCACTTTTGTGGGGCGAGCTTCGCATTGGAACCCTAGAACTCTCAGGCGTTTCTTTGGAAAATGAGTTGAGCGAATCGCTCTTTTCAAACGAGCAAACACAAGCAGGATGGTTTCCGTTTCATACGGTCTTTATTACCACATTGCGGGTGCGCCTAAATGCACTTGCCTACCAAGACTACCGCATTTCCTACCTCAACTTACAAGGCAAGGGCCTAGCGTATCAGCCAAACGAAGCTCCAAAAGGAACACTCTCTTTAACCGTTGGCGCTTCAGTGGGCGAACTGCACGCGTTTGCGACGCTGGATGAGTACGTCGAGGCAAAAGGAACTTTTTTGCCCACGGCATTGCCTTATGATTTTTCCCTCGCGCCCAAAGATGCCCTCACCTTTAGCGCCCAAGGTACGGCGCAAAACGTGGAATTTACCCTCGAAACCCAAAGTGTGGATTACCGTGGGTTTTCCGAGCCTGTTTCTTTTTTGACCCCCTCATTTCAAGGAACTTACAACCTCCTCACCCATGCGCTAAAGGCAACCCTTGCTTCCCAAGTACGCTTTGGCTCTTTAGAGATTGGCGCGCGCGCTTTGGTGGAGATGCAAGGATGGAATGCTCCCACTTTTAGCCTTGAAGCGTCCGCGCAAACCAATGAAAAAACCGTGGAAGAGCTCCGCGCGTTAGTCCCTTCTTTTCCTTCGTTTTTAGAAACATTGTCAGTTCAAGGAGAGGCGCGCCTAAACGCTAATGGCACCCAAGAAGCCGTGCACTATGAGGCTTTTTTGACCCAAGCACGTGTCCTTGAGGCAACACTAAGCGAGACCTTTGTCATCGGCACGTTAACAAACACAACCCTCGCAGGAACGGTTGCCACGCAGCTTGACACCCTAGAAAGTAGCACCAAACTCGAAGGTGCGTTTAGTGCACCTCTTAACAACCTTGAAGCCTTGACCTTTGAAGCCAAAGGCGACACATTGCTTTCCTTCTCGCCCACGTTGCAAGGCGTCTTACATACCACTGCCAAAGGTTCCCTAGAAGCGGTTACCTTTCACACGAATGTTGCGCCAACCTCCCTTTCTTTTGGCGAACAGCGCGCCCAACTCAACACCCTCGACATCCAAGGAAAAGCCACCTCCAAAGAGACGGTTTTTGACCTCAAAGGGACAGCGTTGTATCAAAAGCGCGCCCTTGGCATGGAAACAAAAAATGCAATACTTTCTTACGGCACCTCGCGCGTCACCCTTGATTTTGCGCCCCTTGTCACCATAGAAGGGGTTGAACTTGAGGAAATTATGGAAAATGCCCATGTTCTTTTGTGGCGTACGCCAAAGGAAGTACATGGCATCTTTAACTCTTCATTATTAGAAGCCTCTCTCTCCCAAAAAACCGACCAACCCATCAAAGGTGCTTTACATGTAAAGCCTTTTGACCCAGCGCGTTTAGCGGAGCTTCCCTCCCCCCTCGCCATTGGCACAGCTGAGGGGAAAGCCACTTTTATCTACAACAACATCTTACGTGCCAATGGGGCTTTTACCCTTGATGGCGTCACTTTTGAGGGGGATTTTATTGGCAGTGCCGAGAGTTTTAAGGCAACCCTTTCTCATGAAACCTTTGCCCTTGTACTTTCACGCCAAAAAGCCACGGCCCGCGCCACCCTTGATGTGCCTTCTCTTGCTCTTTTTAGCCAAAGCTTACTGCCTTTTACGACCCTTTCACCCCAACGCCTTGAAGGCGCGTTTAACGCTTCAGTTTCTCACGACGGCACGCAAACGCGCTTAAAGATCACTTCGCCGCACCTTGCACTAGAAGGGTATGGGGTTGACGCCATCACCCTAGCAGGAATGTTTCAAAAAGAAAACTTACGCATCAACCAGTTTGATTTTACCCTCGGGGAAGCTTTTGGAGGACCTCATACCTACAGCCTCACCAAAGCAGGATATATTGACCTTGCGACGCGCCAAGGAAGCCTTGAGTTTGAAGGCCTTTCGCTAAACGCAAGTTTTTTGCCTCAGTGGTTCCTAGACCTTCACGTCAACGATTTTTTGCTCGCCCATCCTGATTTTGGCGCAGGGCGTGTTACGGGAGATTTACATGTAAGCGCCCAAGAAGAGGTGCTTCGCTTTGAGGGAGAATTGCACGCGAGGGAGGTGCTTGTGCACTACAAAGCCCCCGCCCTTAGCATCCACACTGACCAAGACATTGTCATCCTTACCAAAAATGGCGAGAGTGCCAAAGAGGATTATTTCACAGCACAAGTTGCCCTTGAAGTTGCCCTTTTTGTTGATGGCCTCACCTACGCCCACAACGGTGTCAACCTCAACAGCGACGGGGTGTTTTACTTTAAAAAGGATGCCAAAGCGCCTTTAGAGCTTTATGGTTCACTGCACGACATTGCAGGAACATACACCGAGCTTGGCAAAACCTACACGCTGGAGCGCTCCAACCTTTATTTTCGAGGTCTTAGCCCTCTCGACCCCGTACTTGACATCCACGCGCGCTACGCCCACAACGAGGTGGACATCAGTATCCGCATCAGCGGTACCCAAAGCAACCCGCGCATCTACCTTAGTTCCAACCCCATCATGCCCCAACAAGACATCCTCTCTTTGCTCATCTTTGGCACCCGTTTGGGAGGCGAGGGGTCTTCTTTGGATAAAGAGCACCGCGCTAGCCAAGTGTCCCTGTTTTTGGTCAACGAACTCTCCAAAGATTACGCCAAAGAGTTGGGGTTGGATGTGTTGTATTTTGAATACGACCCCAGTAACGAATACATCGAAACCATCATCGGAAGAAACCTGACAGACAACACCGTCGTGCTCATTAAAAACAAATTTGAAGGGGGCGAAGCCGTACTTCAACGCCAACTCACCGACAAATGGAACGCCGAGCTGGGCGCGAGAGAAAACGCAGGAAGCCTTGATTTTGTGTATAAAAAGCGGTATTAGGGAATTTTGCTTGCAGGGGTGATGTGCCTTACATGTAAAGCATTTAAAAGCACAGTCCCCGCCAAAAAGCACTTCTGGCGAATCTAGCTACATGTTGACAACCCTGTAAATAAACAATATACTTCGGATATACAAAAAAGGAGGGCTCATGATAGCGACTATCTCAAGCTGGGGCAATTCTCAGGGGCTGAGACTTCCAAAAGGTGTTATTAAAGAATTGCACCTCTCGGTGGGCGATAAAATAAACATTGTGGTTGAAAATGAAAAAATTGTCTTAGAGCCGCTAAAAGCATCGAGGCAAAAATACGACATCAAGACCTTGGTCAGCAAACTGCCAAAAAACCATCAAGCTCATGAAGAATTCAACAACAAAAGTGGGCAAGAAGAGTGGTAAGCTACATTCCAGAACAAGGCGATATTGTGGTCTTAGATTTTGATCCACAAAGTGGCCATAAACAAAAGGGTCGAAGACCTGCAATGATTATTAGCAATAAAACATTTAACAAACACCTTGGGCTTGCTTTTGCGTGCCCAATAACAAATACAAAACGAGATTTTCCCTTTCATGTTGAAGTAAAAAGTGAAAAGATTACGGGTTTTGTCATGGGCGAGCAAATGAAGTCTATAGACTACAACGCTAGAAATATAAAATTTATAGAAAAAGCAAACCAAACAGCCCTCAATCAAATACTAGGCATTGTTGATAGCATTTTACAATAGAGCGCCTTTCCACTTCTTGACAGGGTTTTCATAGTGGCTTTTCCACGCGTCTAGGTCGTTTTCGTTGCAACTCAAATTTTTCTTTCAGTTCGGGTTTGTAGTAGGCTCTTGCCTTGTTTAAAAAGGTCGTTAACTCGTCCAAGAAAACATACCACGGGTTAAAACAATAGACTCTTGTTTTTCCCACCATTCTTTACATGTAACGCTTGTTTTGGCTTATGCTCCTCTTGAAGCGTTTGCTATATGCGTTTTTGCCAGGTGTATTCCATTTGATGGGCCACTGCTGTAGCAAGTGCTTGGCTATGAAGCTGTGATACCAATATTCATAGTGCCTCCGTTGTTTGTGTGGAAATGCTTACATGTAAAGGATTTGAGGAAAAAGCAATCACCATCCCTTGGGCGTTATGTATAAAAATACTCCCAAAAACTCACTACTTTTATATCGTCGATTGTCTCTTTTTGATTGTAGGTGATGATGTATTTTTCCTGCACATCAAAGGGGAGTTTTTTGATTCCGTTTAGCTCTCTGGTTTTATTTTGGTCATTTAGTTCATAGCACACTTGCAGGGCGATGGTTTTCTCTTCTTTTTTGACGACAAAATCACATTCACTCTCTTTGTTGTAAAAATATATCTCAAGCCCATGTTTTTGGAGTTCGCTAAAGACCAAATTTTCAAGAAGTTTTCCGTGGTTTGCACTAAAGCTGTATCCTAAATTCATAAAGCCGTTATCGCATAAGTAGAGTTTCTTTTTGTTGTTCATCTGCTCTTTGAGCGAGTAGGAAAAAAGTTTTAGTTCTCTAAACAAATAGCAATCTTCCAACGCTTGAATGTACTCTTTGATCGATTTATCGTTCAATGTTACCGCTTTGGCTAAAGACGCGTAAGAGTAGAGTGACGTAAGGTTGCTAAGTAGATAAAAGCTCAACTCTTTAAACCCTTTGATGTCTCTGATTTGATTATTTGCTACGCAATCTTTTAGGAGGATAGTCTCATAGTAACTGCTAAGCACTTCCCTTTTTAACTCATCTTGCAGCCCATACACCTCTACAAATGAGCCATAAAGCATCATGTCGTCTACGAGTTTTAAGACTTTTGGGAGGTGTTTGTTAAGCTCTAAAAAACTCGTTATGCCATTGATATGTAAAATCTCATGAAAACTAAGGGGGTAAACCTTTGTGGAGATATAGCGTCCTGTAAGCAAGGTTGCAAACGCGCCGTTTAAAAGCGAAGAGTTAGAACCTGTGATAAATATCTTTTTAAACTCACCGCTATCATAGACGCTTTTAACGTACTTTTCCCAGCCCTCTATGGCCTGAACTTCATCTAAAAAAAGATACCTTATCTCTTTTTGAGTAAGTTTTTTGGCTGCTTGGAGGATTTCATAAAAACTTGTAGGGTCATTGGAATATTTGGTAAAAAAGGGGTCATCTAAGTTGATATAGAGTATCTCCTGAGGGTCTATGGTTTGGGAGAGGTGATTGATGAGGAGTTTAAAAAGCGATGACTTTCCGCTTCTTCTTATCCCTTGCAAAACTTGGATGTGTTTAGTCTGTAGATTGGTAAGAAGTTTTTGAAACACATCTCTGTCATAGAGGTTTTTATACCCATGTTCCCAATGTTTGTTTTGAGATATTATGACATTGTTCATAGTATAATCCTTATAATCCATAAATATCTCGTATTATATTACGATATATTTCACCAGTCAAGTTGCTTGGTGGCAATGCTTCTTGCTTTTTGATAAGAGAAGGCTGGATAATGTTGTGTAGGGATGTTTGAGGAAATGGTAAATACTTGGAACTGTTTAGCGCATTTAAACCTAAACCCAATTCCCCGCCAAAAACACCCTTATATGTAAAGCATTTTAGGCGTAAAATGGGATTTGAAGTAGCCTCATCCCCATTTTACTTTGCTTGATACCCCATTGGTTTTCCTTGTTTTTCTTTGGTGCATTATAGCACAGCCAAAAAATGGCAAAAATGAGAACGAGGCTAATTTTTTCCGCTTTACCCTATCTCCCCATCTTCATCAAATGGTATAAAATGTTTTTTACAATACTCTTTCACTTCTGAATCATTTTTAAAATATTCATCGCAAAAACTACTTAGCTCATTTTCTACAGATTGATAGTTTCTTTCGTCTATAGTCAACATTCGCTCAATCATCTCTATAAAATTTTCATAACTTTCATTTACTTTGCATAGTTTATCAATTGTTTTAAAATCTAACTCTTTAAATTTTGATTGAAATAGTATTTCGCTCTCATATGGATTTGACTTAAGTTCAATAATACCTATTCCAAAAGATTCATTTAGTCTTTGCATCTCATCTTTAAGATTGTCGTTAATTTCCAATGCAACTAGATAACCGTAATTTGCCCAGCTAGAATTTGATACAGCTTGAAAATAATACTTTTTCAGCTCATAATCTGTGTTTATCTCTTTTTTTATTTCATAGGAAGTAAGTTTAAAAGTATCTGACTTATTAAGTATTTTCATAAATGCTTTATTAACTTTTGAAGTTAAATTTAAAAATTCTATCCCAATCATATCGGGATGTATCCACTTTTGATGGTCATCTTTTGAGTTTTTTGATTCTTCATGTAAAATTGTTTTTGTATATATCTTTTTATTTTTTAGATAGCTACTAAGCAATTTATGTAGATTTCTTTCACTATAGGTTTGTTTTTTATTCTGTTGCATTGGCTGAGATGTTTCTGTAATATTAGAAGCAATTTCATTAATATTTAAATCTTGTTCAAATTTTGCTAAATAGTATAAATATTGTGATTGCTTGCCTTTTATTCTTTTAACTCTTGTGTCATTTTTTCTAATAAAATCGCCTAGCAATGCAGAAATTGTTGATGCAGGTGTTTTTGCTTCGCCAAAATAATAATATTTTTTATTAATTATATGTTCATATATTTCATTGTGAGTTAAGAGCTTATGTAAATCCTCAAGACTTTTAAGTATTGCTTCTTTTATTGTCATATCTTCTTCTTTATTTTTTATAAATTATATCGGATTTAGTTTCAATAAACACTTCGGTGATATTTTTAGATAACGTTTAAAATGACCAGTCATAAAGCCGCGCGTGGGTTTAGTGAGAAAAAGGGGACGAGGCTGCTTTTCATATTTTTTCTACTCTTCTATATCTCAAAAATTGCACTAAACTCATCTTCTAAAAATTCTATCATACCGTGATGGTTCTCTTTCAACAACTGAACGATATCATTAACTCTACAATTGCCAATCTTTATCCAGATAATTTTAGGCGGACTCCCTCGACTAATAGCTAATTCATTAAAATCAGAGTCTTTGGTAACTATCGTATATCCATTTTTTCTTGCATATTTCCATATCTGTTATCTTTGACACAACTCGATGAGAGATGTTGTTATCAAAAAGAAGTTTATGCACTCAATCTTGCCGTAACGGTTCTATGCTCTCTGTCAGCAGCATAAGCAAGTGCCGATAAGATATCTTCTTTTGTGAGCTTTGGAAAATCTTCTAAAATTTCATCATAAGTCATTCCATTGGCAAGCATAGAGAGGATATCATAAACCGTTATTCTTAAATTTCGGATGCAAGGTTTGCCACTTCTTTTTGAGGATTTAAGAGTAATATTTTCCTTCACCACATATCCTTTCATAAAATGTATTCAATGACAATGCCTATTAAAATGACCAACCATTGATTGTAAATCATCATTGTACCATATTATTAAATTAGGAAAAAATGGGGCAGGCTGCTTTTTAAATCAAAAGCGTCTCTTTTTTTCCACACCCCTGAACCCTAAAAACCAAATCCTACCACATCTAAACTTAGACCCCATTCCCCGCCAAAAACACCCTTACATGTAAAGCATTTTAGGCGTAAAATGGGAGTTAAAGTAGCCTCTCACCATTTTACCCTAGTGCCCCAATAAATACTAGCGCACCCTTGGCGCTTTATAGCGTTTTTTGGATGGTTTTGATTGCCTCATACAAGGGTGGTAGGTCGTTTTTTACAGTATTCCAAACGATTTCAAAATCCACACCAAAATACTGATGGATGAGTAAATTTCTAAAATCTTTTATATCCCTCCATGCGATGTCCTCATGCAAAAGCGTCATCTCCGATGGCAAATGCTTCACCGCTTCGCCGATAATCTCAAACTCTCGAATAACATTTTCTGTCTTCGGCAAAATGCTCAAAATCATACCCTTGCACATACGCAAAAATTGCCTCGCATGACTCCTTGATATCACCGACACAGAGCCTCACATCCCTTCTAAGCATAGATGATTTCCTTTTTGACATACTCCCTCACGATGGGTTTTAGTGTGGCTTCGATACCCAAATCTACTTTTTTGCCAAATTGCCCTTCAAGTTCTCGCTTGATAGCAAAAAAATTTCCAAGGCTTTTTTTGTTTTTTTCAATCTCAACCGCCAAATCTATATCACTATCATCGGTTTGCTCATCTCTAGCAAAAGAACCAAAAAGGCCTATTTTAAGGACACCAAATCTTTCTTTTAACTCTCCTTTATGCGCCTTGAGGTAGTTTAGGATATCTTCTTTTGTCATGATGCGCCTTTTTGTCTATTTGAGGGTTATTGTAGTTAAAAGTAGCTAAACATGGGTTAAGAACCACACCTTACATGTAAAGTAGAAATCTTAATACTACATATAAAAGCGACACTACCGCGCAATCACAAACACCGTAATGCCCGCGTCTTCGGCCACTAGCTCTAGCCGTTTGAGGTAGCGCGCGTCTTTTTCGCCCACGATGAGCGCGACGGCGGGTGCTTTGCCTGTCATCTTGGCGTAGTACAAGGCTTGGCCGATGCCCTCAGCCCATTTTTCCGCCCAGTCGATTTCGATGGCGTGGGTGGCGGTGAGGCAGTCCACGCGCGTTTTATCGGGCAAGACGTATTCCATTTGGCCTTTTAAACTTGGGCAAAAAGCCTTTTGATAGTCCCGTTCGGTGCGTTTTTCTTGAGGTGCTTGGGGTGGCGTTTCTAAAAATGTATCGCCCATCCACCACAACACCAAACCCACGATGATGCCAAGAAGCGAAAGACCACTACCGCGCATAAAACCCCTTACATGTAAAGCTTTGCAAAACCACTTTCACATACCGCGCCAGTTTTTTACCACTCATTTACGAGCGCTTTTTTGTGCTTTAAAGGCCTTTCCTGTTTGAAGAAAAAGCAACCCGCCCATAAAACTCATGAAACTCGCCAGCAAGATGGCATAAAAAAATGACCCAAACACATCGTACAAATACCCACCGCTCATAGGCCCTGCAATACCCGCAATGGCATACCCTAAAAAGACATAGGGATAGACAATACCAAGGTTTTCTACCCCGTACAGTTGCGCCGTCTCCCTGGCAAATAAAACAAAATTACCGCCAAATCCAAACCCAATGCACGCCGCAATGGCCAAGTATAAAAGATGTGTCAACGCAAAGAGGTTTAGAGCCAAAATAGCGATAGACTGGAACAAAAGAGCTAAAAATATACTCAAATCAGCCCCAAAGTAGTCACTAAAGACTCCCCACAACAACCGGCCCATAAAATTTGCCACAGCAAACAAAGCAACACCAATAGCAACGATACTGCTTGGTATGCCATGCTGATTGGCAATAATCCCCAAACTGCCTATTATCAACAATCCCGCAAAAGTTCCTAAAAATATTCCAACACAAAGTTTTTTGAAAATTTTTGAGCCAATAAACGCCGATAATTTTATATGCGCAACATCCTCACCCTCTTGGCTTTGGGCTTGGAAAATCAAAGTTGAAAAAACCACAATCACCACTCCGTATGCAACGCCAATGATTTTTAGTAATTCAAGTATGCCAAACCCGCGACTAAGCAGTATTTCCAGTAGTTCCGACATAAACACCGCCCCAAGGCCAAAACCAGCCGCCGCGATGCCTGCAATAAGCCCTTTTCTTTCAGGAAACCACTGGAGAGGCGACGTGAGCGAAACCCAGTATCCAAACCCCGTCCCAACCCCTGAGAAAATCCCAACACCCAGCAAAATCATGAAAAAACTTCCACCAGAACTGCCTGCAATCCAGTAACCAAAAGCAAACAATAACCCACAAATATAGCCAAAATACCTATGCCCCATCCGCTTTCCAAGCTGTCCCACGAAAATCATGGTCACCGGAAAAATAGCAATAATGAACCCAAAAACGAGCTGAGACTCAAAGGCTGAAAAATCATATTTGTCCATCAACTGAGACGCTACCAAACTCCACGCATAGACACTGCCAATACACAGCATGATTACAAAAGAGGCTATTACGGTGGAATATTTTTTACTCATAAATGCTTTCTCCTTTACATGTAAACTCATCCGTCCATCCTCCCACGGCCAGCAAGATGTTCTTTGGTGATGACAATCTGCTTTTGCCGTTCTTTTTTACCCATCTCTTTTTCCACAAAGATGGGCTTGCGCGTGAGGTAGTGCCGTCCTGTGTAGTACATGAGCGTCGAGTAGGTCGAAGGCGTGGGGATGAAAATCTGCGCTTGTTCGGGGTTCATCTTAAGCACTGTGGAAGCAAACTCTTTGAGGCTGTGCATGTGCCGCTCTTCACATCCAGGATGCGCGGCAATGAGATAATAGGTGAGAAATTGTTTTTTGGGATTGAGCTTGTCAAAGAGGGCTTTAAAGCGCACGAGTGAGGCTTTGCCGGGTTTTCCCATGAGTGAGAGCACTTCATCGTCGATGTGTTCGGGTGCTACTTTCATCTGCCCGCTGATGTGGTGTTCTAAAATCTCTTTAAGGTACGCTTCCCCATGCGCCTTGTCCTCGGCGATGAGGTCGTAGCGAATTCCTGAGGCGATGAACGCTTTGCGCACCTTTGGCAACGCCCGAAGCTTGCGCAAGAGGGTGATTTGCCGCGCGTGGTTCACGGGCATGGCCTTACATGTAAAGGGAAACAGACAGGTTTTATCCTCACACGTGCCTTTTTTGAACTTTTTGGCGCACTCGTAGCCGTACATGTTAGCCGTCGGGCCGCCTACGTCGTGGATGATGCCCTTAAATTTGGGATGTTGTGTGAGCTGTGTGGCTTCTTCCACAATGGACGCTTCACTGCGGCTACGCACGGTGCGCCCTTGGTGGACGCTGATGGCGCAAAAATTGCACTCCCCATAGCACCCTTGATGGGTTGAGAGGGAAAAACGGATGGTCTCTAACGCGCGGATTTCCCCTTGGGCAAGGTCACAAGGATGGGCTTCGCGGGTAAAAGGAAGAGCGGAAACTTCGTCCATCTCTTCGGGCGTCAAGTAGCGTGCGGGCGGGTTTTGCACCACGTAGCGTCCGTCCACTTCTTGGCACAATCCTTTGGCACTCATGGGGTCGTTGTTGTGGTAAAACAGGTCAAACATCTCCATGAACACCAACGGGTCTTTGACGCACGCGCTAAAAGAAGGAAGGGTAAGGTAGCCTTCTTTGGGAGCTTTAGCCACGTAGCACAACCCCTGCACCGCTTCTATGCCCTCGCCTTTTTCTAAGGCTCTGGCAAACTCCACCACGCTGTTATCTGCCATGCCATAAAGCAAATAATCCGCCTTTGCATCCAAAATGAGCGGACGGCGCAGTTTATTTGACCAAAAATCATAATGGGTCGTGCGCCTCAAACTCGCCTCAATGCCCCCAAGCATGATAGGCACGGTAGGCTTAAACACGCGGCGAATGAGATTAGTATAAGCGATGCTCGCACGGTCTGGACGCTTGGTGTTTTTGCCCCCAGGCGTGTAGTCGTCATCGTTTCTGAACTTTTTGCTCGCCGTGTAGTTGGAAACCATGGAGTCCACACTGCCCCCACTCACGCCCCAAAACAAGCGCGGTTCTCCAAGGCGTGCGATGTCCTCTTCGTTCATGGGCTGAGCAATCACCCCGACGTTAAACCCCGCCCGTTCTAGCACGCGCCCCACCACCGCCACGCCCATAAACGGGCTGTCGATGTACGCGTCGCCTGAAACAAGGATGATGTCGCACTGCTTCCACCCAAGGGCGCGCATCTCTTCCTTGGTCGCGGGCAAAAACGCGTTAGGCTTGGATGCCAATGTAAATACTCACCTCATCCTCTCCCGTGTACACTTCAAAATCCGTTTTAAACGTGCGCACGTGCTGGCTGTTTTTCCTAAAAAAACTCCAAATTTCTTCCCAAAGCCTCACCGTAGTCAAAGGCATCTCTCCTTTGGCATCAAAGCGAAAATACGCACCCCCTTCTAGCGTGATGGATGCATACTCTCTAGACAACCCTTCCACGCTTGACACCTCAGCGCCCACGAGCACATCGTACTTTGCCCGCACGCCGTCTTCGTAGTTAAAATAAACCGCGTAAGGCGGTGTGTCGGGGACTTCATTGGGGATGGGGTCAAGGATACTGCTTTGAAAATACGCCCGCCACAAGGAGGGAATCTTCGCGCCTTCGTACTCTTGTTCTTCCAGATTTGAAGTGCGCTCTTTAACGCCTGCAATAGTTTTTTCTTCAACCGTTACCACTTCATAAGTCATCTCTTTTCTCCTCGTAATCTTTGTGCGCACGTATCAAGCGCGTCCAGCAAAATGTCCACTTCTTCTTTGGTGTGGGTAAAATGGATGCTGATGCGCAGCCATCCTGGTTTTTGGCTAAAAGGCTGGCCGTCAGTGAGTTCTAGCAAATCGTGCCCGTAAGGCCCCGCGCAACTGCACCCTGAGCGGGTTTGGATGCCGTAGCGTTCACTGAGCATTTTGGCCATGTCGTCTTGATGCGCCCCTTCCATGTTGAGCGAAAAAATGGGCAATTTGCGCTGGCCGTAGTGACAATAGAGTTTAGCGCCTTTAAGCTCTCGAACCCGCGTCCCAAAGTAAACCTTCAGCTCCTCCTTGACCGTATTGATGCGCTCTAGGCCAATGGCGTTGCGTAGCTTGTACGCTTCGGCCGCGCGGACAAATTGCAAAATACCCGGCGTACCCGCATCTTCAATAGCCTCAATATCGCTTAAATATTCATGTGAAGTGCGCGACACATACGCCACCGTCCCGCCACCTGAAAAAGTGGGCTTGCACCCCTTGCACAGCGCTTTTTTAATGACCAAAAGCCCGCAAGAACCTGGGCCTCCTAGGAGCTTGTGCGGAGAGAGAAACAGCGCGTCGTAGTAGCGACAGTCGATGTTCATGTACGGCGAAGCGGCCGCCGCGTCAAGACACAAGATGCCCCCGTGGGCATGAATGCGCTCATACAACGCTTTGTAGTCGGTAAGTACGCCCGTGACGTTAGAAGCCACACTAAAACTCCCGATGATTTCGCGCCCCTTGTTGGCTTCAAGGACTTTTTCCAACGCGCCCAAATCCAACATGTCTTTTCCATCCAGTGGAATGCGTACCACCTCACACAGCGCTTCCCGAAAACTCACCTCGTTAGAGTGGTGTTCATACGGCCCCACGAGCACCAAGGGCAAGGTTTTGGGCGCAATCCCAAAGCGTTCTTTGGTCGCAGGAGGGCAATACAACCCCAAAAGTTCTTGAAATTTTTTGATAGCCCCCGTCGCGCCCGTGCCTGTAGGCATGATGTAAAAGCACTCATCCACTTCCAAGCTTTGGCGCAAACTTTCTCTGGCGTTGGCGTAATGGGCTTGCGTTTTTAGGGCATTGGAAGAGACTTCTGAGTGGGTGTTGGCGTAGGTTTTTAAAAGCCTGCGAATCTTCCGCTCGATGGGCGCGTACGCTAGTCCTGAAGCGGTATAGTCAAAATACAACACATTTGGGTCGCAGATAATCCCTCTGCGTATATTTTCCATTAAAAACAACCTCTTTTTTTGGGCGCATTATACCTTACATGTAAAGGGTTAAGGTTGAAACATATCAACAAATGGGCTTTACGTCTTTACATGTAAAGGTTTTTGGGCCGCCACTGCTTTAAAAATTCTGGGACGTCATTTGCAGGCAACGGTTTGGCTATGATATACCCTTGCCCATAGCCGCATCCAAGCGCTTTGAGAAACATCAATTGCTCTTTGGTTTCGATACCCTCAGCCAACGATTGCATTTTCATGTTGTGGGCCAAGCCCACGATGGCTTTAGCCACTACGCACGCATCGGCATCGTGGGGCAAATCACACACAAAAGACTGGTCTATTTTAAGTACATCAAGGGGCATTTGGCGCAAGTGGGACAACGAGGAATACCCTGTACCAAAATCATCCATTGCCAGCTTCACCCCTAGCTTATCAAGCTTTGCAAACTCCGCGCGCCATGCCGCTGGGTCGTTCATGAGGGATGATTCTGTAATCTCAAGCTCCAAGGCCTCGCCCAAAAGCCCGTTTTCTTCCAAAACCCTTGCAACCCCTTGAGAAAATCGCCCTTCGTCTAATTGTACACCTGAGACATTGACCGCTACGACCCCTTCAAAAATCCCTGTTTCGCGCCAAGTTTTAAGCTGTGCGCAAGCAGTCTCCAGTACCCACCGCCCCAAAGGAACGATAAACCCGTTCTCCTCCGCCAAGGGGATAAACTCCGCAGGACTCACAACCCCAAGCACAGGGTGCCTCCAGCGCAAGAGCGCCTCAAACCCCACCACCTTCATGCTCTCAAGGTCGATTTGCGGTTGGTAGTGCAGACTCAACCCTTCTGAACCAATCGCTTCTTTCAAGTACGCCATCACCCGCATCCGCTGACTCATCTGCGTAGTCAGCGTCTGGGCGTAAAATGCGTATCTATTTGAACCAAGACGCTTGGCTTGGTGCATGGCCACATCAGCAAATTTAATAAGTTCTTCCACTTCACGCGCATCGGTCGGACTGAGGCTAATACCCACACTCGCGCTTAGCACATGGGTATGCCCGTCCATTTCCACAGGCTGTTTTAGCACATCTAAAAACAAATCCAGCTTTACAATCACATGCGCAGGCCCCTTGACCTCTTCAATAATCACCACAAACTCATCCGCTCCAAAACGGGCAAGGGTATGGCCGTGGTTGGCCACTCTTTGCAAACGCCGCGCAATTTCTTGCAAGATGGCATCCCCTGTCTCGTGGGAATACAAGTCGTTGATGTACTTAAAATCATCCAAATCTATAAAACAAACCGCCACCAAAGTTTTGGTTTTTTCTGCGCGCTCCAGAGCATGGCCAAGTTCGCGCTTTAACAGTAGCTGGTTGGGCAGTTTGGTAAGGGGGTCATGCAAAGAGAGGTATTCGATTTGGTCCATCAACACACGTTCATCGGTAATGTCTCGCACCGTGCCCACCGAACGCATAGGCTTCCCTGAAACATCACGGTATATTTCACCCTGCTCTTGCACGTAACGCGTAGTGCCATCAACCACGATACGATGCACCACATCGTAAGATTTTGCAGGGTCATCTAAAGCGGTTTGGTAAACGCCCATCACCATATCGCGGTCTTCAGGATGGATAACGTGCAAAAAGTTTTCAAAACTAGGCACCACTGTTTCATGAAATCCAAAAATCCGATACACCTCTTCCGACCATGCCAGTTTTTCACTTGTTATGTCGTGCTCCCAGCTCCCAATCTTCGCAATCCGTTGCGACTCGCGCAACATGGTTGCACTTTTAGCCAGCGCTTGTTCTTTTTCTAAACGTTCGCTAATGTCAATCGCAAAAGCAATATTATAATCCACACCTTGATAGGTAAAAATGGACGCAAACACTTCCACAGGAAAAATGCTCCCGTCTTTGCGTCGGTGCAAGGTTTCAAAGTGTAAAGCGCGGGTTTTGTCGAGGCTTTTTGCATGGGCTTCCCATTTGACTTGATCAAAATTGGGGTCAATATCTACAATACCAAGCTGCGTCAACTCCTCTTTGGTATACCCAAGGCTTTCACAGGCAGCTTCATTAACGTAAAACATACCTCCAGTGATGGCATCAACCCAAAAAATAGGCACCGTTGCCTTTTCGACCGAAAACTGTGTCAGCTGTAAATGCTCTTCCAGGAACCTACGCTGGGTGATGTCGTGAGCAATCCCAAGCACACCCAAAACCGTTCCATTTTCAGAACGAAGCGGTGCTTTGGTCGTCTCAAACAGTGCTTCTTGCCCATCAGGAAAACGAAGCCACTCTTCATTGACGTGCACGGTGCCTCGCTCCATCACTTTAGCATCTTGCGTGCGAATAACTTGCGTAATACGGGCATCAAAAAAATCCGCATCCCTTTTTCCAATAGCTTCCCCGGGGGCCACCCCAAGCAGGGCTTCACATTGAGCGTTGCACACCAAAAACTTTCCCTCTAAATCCTTAGCAAACACCACATCGGGCAGATTGTGTAAAACATTTTTTAATAACTCTTTCTGAAAAGCAAGGGCACGATTGACCTCAGATAAGGTAGTTTGGTCTACCACCGAAAACAAAAAGGCAATGGTTGAACAAGTATTTTTTGGAAGAGGTGTTAACGTAGCAAGGAGCGCATGAGCTTCTCCTTTTGAACTAATAGTTACAGTGGTTTCTACAGAAGTTTGTAGTGTCTCAAGGCGCTCTTTTGGGTACTCTTCAAACACCTTAAACACCCCACAGCTTGGATGATCATAGATGCTCTCCCCTGCGTTACATACCGTACAATGCTCACATTCTAGCAATGTATTTGAGCGAAATACCACACGCCCCTCGCAGTCTAAAAAAATGAGCATCCGATCAGGTAAAGCAACTTGCATTGACCTTAAAATCTCTTCTGATGCAACAGCAGGGTGCGCCACAGGCATGTCTTGCTCCACGGGTTTATTTTTTTGCATTGTAACACACTTGCACTTCTTTACATGTAAGGCTAAAAGTCGCTATTTTACCTCGCACTCTTGCATTGCTTCTTTCCATGTTTTGCCAAGGTACTTGCGCACAAATGCTTTGTTGTGAGGCACCACACAAGCCGAGCAATCCAAATGCTCCACGCCCTCATACACAAACCTTTTAGCAAAACGCGCATTTGCCGCACAAACGCTCTTAACCACCACGCCATTTTCCCTTACATGTAAGCCTTCATCCTTAAAGCGAAAATGAGGACAAGCACACAAAAAACAGTTCAAATACGCCCTGTCGTGGCACTTTTTACCGCGCGCATACAACGGACAAAAATCAGGCTCACACTTAACCATGTTTTCAAAAACAAAATACGCCACCAAGGCTTCGCCCGCAATGCCTTGTGTTTTTAGTTTTGCCACCAAGGCTTCGTGTTTTTGTGCATGGGTTTCAAACCAGCTTTTGTATCCCATTTTCATCCTTACATGTATGCTTACGAACGCGCTTTGCCTTGCACGTATAAAGCCTCCACTTTAGTCCTTGCCCACGGGGTTTTACGTAAAAATTTCAGCGATGAAGCCACGGAAGGGTCGTGGGTAAAACAGCGGATGCGGATGCGGCGGGCTAGCTCCTCAAAGCCGTATTGCGCTTCAAGTTCGGTCAGTATTTTCTCCAACGTTACGCCGTGGAGGGGATTGTTGGGTTGCGCGTCCATGGTGTTCCTTTTTTGGGCCGATTATACCGCCAAACCCCTTACATGTAAAGCTTTTTTGTACCTTTTTAAGGCACCGCTTGCTAGAATAGAGCAAGATACACAAAGGAGGACGCATCGCTTCAAAAGCCCACGCCTTTTACCGCTCCCTTCCTCATCTCCCCCCGCAGGATTTTGTGGAGTATTTTTCCGTTTTTGAAGGCTTTTCGCCGCCGCTAAAAGACGTCAATCTTCCCATCCAAGAAGCCATCCAAGTCTTTATTTTTGACCACCTCGACACCTTGCGTCCCCACATGGAAGGCGGTCTTTCCCCTAAAGCCAAAGCTGTTCTCATGCGTCTGGCAAAAGGCGACCGTAAAATCCACTCCATCTACAAAAAAGAGTCCATTTCCCAACTCCAAGGGCGCGCCATCTACAAACAACTCTTTGACGCGGGCTTCATCCAAAAGGAAAAAACCCGCGAACTTCCCCTTAAAGCCCACCCCAAACAACGCCTCAAAAAATCCTTGCGCCATTACCATGCGGAAGACAAGATTCATTTTTGCCACCAATTTGCGCGCTTTTGGTTTACCTTTATCGCGCCTCACGACGAAGTGGCAAGCATGCAAAAACAGTTAGATTTAGGATTTGAATCTTACGTAAGCCTTGGGTTTGAACTCCTCTCTCAGTCTCTTTTACTGCAAGAACTCTCTCCTTTAGGTGCTATACACCAAGGGAGTTATTGGGACAAGCGCCACGAAATCGACTTGCTACTGGAGCTTGAAGATGGGCGCGTGATTGCAGGAGAGTCTAAGTGGAAAAATCGTAGAGTGTGCAAAAATATCCTCACCGCATTGCAACGCAAATGCGAACGTGCACACTTACATGTAACCCATTTTGTGCTCTTTTCCAAAAGCGGGTTTAGCAAGGAACTAGAACGCATGAAAGACGAACGGGTGTGGCTGTATGACTTAAACGCCTTTGAAAGGTTGCGTGATGATTGACGAACAATTTTTAAATTCACTAAGTACTCCCGAAAAAGAGAGTTTCAAACAAGGCCTTGAAGCCCTCATTAACCAAACTTACGTCATCGAAGAAGAGTACAAAACCCTCAACGAATCCTATCTTTCTTTGCAGACTTTTATCCGTCAAATTGTCGAAACTCTACCCAACGCCTTGTGGGTGCTAGATGTTTCAGGGGAGATTTTTTTACAAAACAGCGAAGCCGAGGCTAATGCTGGCCTACTCGAACACATCGACACCACACAAGGGCACCACGAGGTAGAATTCAACGAGGCCACCTACCTTATCAAAATCGTGCAAAAAGGCGACAAAACTATCATCTCTGCCACCGACATTACAGGCGAAAAACGCAAAGAACGCTTGGCCTCCATGGGGCAAGTGGCCGCCCACCTTTCCCACGAAATCCGCAACCCCATCGGTTCTATTTCCTTGCTCACTTCCACTTTGTTCAAAAAAGTGGACATTGCCACCAAGCCCATTGTTTTAGAGATGAAAAAAGCCATCTGGCGGGTGGAGCGCATCATTAAAGCTACCCTACTCTTTTCCAAAGGTATCCAGCCTTCTATGGGCTCTTTTTTTCTGGATGAACTAGGTGCTGAATGCGAAGAAGCTCTGTCTCACTACACCTACACCAAAGAGATTGCCCTCAAAGTGGATCTCCCCCATCTTGCCTACCAAGGAGACAAAGACTTACTCTCCTTGGTCTTTCAAAACCTTCTTTTTAACGCCATTGATGCCATCGAAGAAGACGACAACGACACAGGCACCATCACCCTTTCTTACGTAAAAGAAGGTGAATTTCATTGCCTTGATATGCACGATTCTGGCAAGCCTATTGAAAACTCCAACATCCTCTTTGAACCCTTTAAAACCACCAAAACCAAAGGCAACGGCCTAGGCCTTGCTCTTTCTTTGCAAATCATTCAAGCCCATGAAGGTCTCATCACGCTTCAAGAAAATCCCAAGGCATTTCGCATCTTGCTTCCTTAGTGTTTTGGGTTTTGTTTTTTCGCTATAATCTTGGCAAATTCCACCCAAGGAGCGTGTCATGAAGTTTGTCAACTTGACCATCATAGCCCCTTCTGATTATGAAGATAAGCTAAAAGTCATCACCAAAGAAGCGGGTGCTAGTGGCGCAACAATCGTCCAAGGACGCGGCTACGGTCACGCAGAGAAAAAGAGTTTTTTCTCCCTTACCTTCGAGGGCAACCATGTCATTATCACCCAAATTCTTGAAGAAAAAATCTCCAAAGCCATCCTTAAAGCTATCAAAAAGGGGATTCAAGAGGGGGAATTAGATGCCATTGCCTACACCTCTCCCATTAATCACATTGTCGGACTCAACACCTGCACCCTTAAAAAATTTGAAGAAACTATCAAACAAGAAGGAGCCGTCTAATGCAATCCCCTATCCTCGTCGAACAAATCATGCGCCCCAATGTCAATGTCATTGACCCATGTGCTAGCCTCAAAGATGCGCTGACAATGATGCGCGACCGAAGAGTCCATTCCCTCATTGTGGCCAAAAGCTACGAACACGACGCTTATGGCATCATCACCAACACCCAAATCCTTCAAAAAATCCTTGCTGAGGATGGGGATGTTGAGCTCATTAATGTCTATGACATATACAGTAAACCCGTCTTTTCGGTCTCGGCTAAAATCGACATTCGCCATGCCGCCAAACTCATGCTAGAACACAACATCAAACGGGTTGCAGTAACGGACAATAATGAGCTCAAAGGTGTTTTATCCACAACGGATTTAACCAAATACCTCATTTCGCTTTTGGAATAACATGAACGCATTGCTTCATGAGTTTCTCAAAACCCTTAAAGAGTCGTTTTTAAACCTCTTGCCCATTATTCTCATCATTGTAGGGTTTCAGCTTCTCGTGTTTCAAACATTACCCCCCAATACTTCCAGCATTGTTTTGGGGTTTGGCATTGTAGTGCTTGGTGTAGCTTTTTTTCTTATGGGTCTTGAAATAGGCGTGTTTCCTTTGGGAAATAGCCTATCAAGCGAATTTTTAGAGCGCCGTTCTTTGGTGCTTTTTGCTCTGTTTGGGTTTGCCCTCGGGTTTTCGGCTTCCATTGCAGAACCTGCCATCATTGCTGTGGCCACCCAAGCCCAAACTATCACCCACGGCGCTCTTAACGCACTCACCCTTCGGCTTATTATCGCCTTTTCTGTGGGAGTCATCACCGCCTTTGGTATTATCCGCTCTTTACTCGGCTGGCCTATTGCTAAGATTATCATTGGGGGGTATGTAATTGTCTTACTCATCACCTATTTTGCTCCCAAAGAAATCATCGGCCTAGCGTATGATTCAGGCGGGGTCGCGACCAATGTGGCTACTGTGCCCCTCATCGTCGCTCTTGGCATTGGCATTGCTTCGGCGTTGCAAGGGCGCAACGTCCTTAAAGACGGGTTTGGGTTTGTGGCTCTTGCTGCCATCACGCCGATGATTAGCATCCAACTCTACGCTATCTTGGTGCTTGGCGATGACTTTAGCGCTTCGGCCCAAACCCTTATTCAAGAAGCCCCCAAGGCCGAGGTTTCCTTCTCTTTGTTAACCATACTGGCAGACCTGTTTAAAACTTTTACCAATATTTTGCCCATCCTTGGGACTATTGTTGTTTTTCAATACCTCGTTCTCAGAAAACACCTGCCCAACCTTGGGCGTGTTATTATTGGTTTTGGAATGCTTGTGGTGGGGCTTTATGGGTTTATTGTGGGGATTAAATTAGGACTTTTCCCCATAGGAGAATCCCTTGCGCGCTCCTTGGTTGAAAAAGACAATGTTTACTTCATCTACCTTTTTGCCTTTTTGATTGGCTTTGGCACCACCATGGCCGAACCCGCTCTTGTAGCTGTCATCAAACAAGCCGACCGCTACGCCAATGTACGCCTTAACGTGGGTATGATTCGCCTTTTGGTGGCGCTGGGTGTGGGATGTGGGATTTTGCTAGGAACGTACAAAATCGTTCACGGCTATGATATTTGGCTACTCATCACGCTACTTTATGGGATTGTGGTGTTGTGTACACTTTTTGCGCCACCCCAAATGGCCGCCTTTGCTTTTGACCTTGGCGGTGTTACCACCTCCGAAATCACCGTTCCTATTGTTACGGCATTTGGACTCTATCTTGCTACCAACATTGAAGGTCGTGATGCCCTAATGGACGGTTTTGGGCTGATTGCTTTTGCTTCGGTATTTCCCATGATTACCGTCCTTGGCTACAGTATTCTTTCAGTATTTATCGCTAAAATAATAAGACCGACACCCTAGGAGGTTTCCTATGCCACACAGAGAAAAATGTGTTCTTGTTGCCACCGATTTTTCGTCACGCAGCTTTGAGGTTATCACTAAAGCACACGCTTTTGCCACCGCCTCCAAGATGCCTTTACATGTAGTACATGCTATTGAAGAGAGTTTTTTTACTAGAATTCCCGATTTAGAACAAGCCAAAGAAAATGCCCTAAAAGAGCTACAGTCTCACTTTCCTTTCATCACCAAAGAGGTCTTTCATTGCGACAAAGGAAAGGTTGAAGAAGTTATTGGCGCTTGCACAAATGCACTAAATACCAGTGTTGTTTTTTTGGGAAGTGGCGGCGAAAAGGGAGGGCTTAAAGACTTGTTTATGGGCTCTTCCACCAAGGCTATTGTTCGCGCCCTTAGTGCGCCTGTACTTGTAGTCAAAACCCACAAAGAGGTCCAATCAAACAAAATCCTCATTCCAACCGATTTTAGCGAATCCTCAAGATGGCATATTCATGCGGTTAGAACCCTCTTTCCAGACGCTTCGCTTTTACTCTTACATGTATACACAGTGCCTTTTGGCAATCGGCTTAGCATGTACGGAGTAAAAAAAGGCGAGATTAATGTATTGGCTGAAAACTTAAAAATAAACGCTCAAAACGAAGGAATGGTTTTTTTTGAATCTCTTGGAGAAAGCAAAGAAAATGCCGAGCTACTGGTGCGCGAAGGGGGGCTTGATACAAGCCTTTTCACCTCCATTGCCACCATGCATGGCATTGGGCTTATCGCCCTTCACACCACGGGAAATATCAGCTTTTTTGCCTTTGACTTGTTGCAAGAAACCGACAAAGACGTGCTCATCACAACTATTTAAGCAACTTCACCGGAGGCTTCGAGCGCTGCGGCAAAGGAGTCTCCAACACTAAGTTGCGTTTCTATAATCACATCTTGAAGTTTAGAAGTGAGCGTTAATGTTAAGGGTCGATTTCCTGGATGACTTCGTACCAACTGATACAGTGCCTCAAGACGTTCTAAAGACTCTTCCATATTTAGTGTCACAATCATAGGCTCTTCAGGAATTTCCCGCATCTTGGTTTCCACTTTTTGGCTGCGCGCTGCGTCTAGGGTCATGATTTTTAAAGAGCGAATGCGTACAAATTGGTCGTCGCGGTTAACCGCCACCTTAAATGCCAAAGGCTCATCCAAATTCATGCCTTCAAGTTTTTGCAAATCTTTTTCAAACAAGGTTACTTCCACGTTGCCATGTAAATCCATAAGACTAACAATGGCAAAGCGGTTGCCTTTTTTGCTAAATTTAGTCACTACCTCTTCTACTTTTCCAACCACCATCGCATTAGATCCGTCTTCAATGCTGTCAAACTCCGAAGAAAGCGTATAAGAAAGCCCTTCCATCTCTGCTTTAAAATCATCCAACGGATGCCCTGAGATGTAAAACCCAATACTCTCTTTTTCAAGCACCAACAGGTGTTTGAGGCTGTATTCACCAAGGCGTTCAATCTCAATAGCAACACGTGTCATCTCTTCATTTTCACCAAAAAGAGAATTTTCAGCCATTTTTTTGGCTTGAGAAGATTTGTGTGCGGCGTCGATAATGATTTCCACTTGGTCAAAAAGGGCGCGTCTAGTGTAGCCAAAACAGTCCAAACTGCCCGATTTAATCAACGCTTCTAAGACTTTTTTATTGACTTTTTGCGTGTCTACTCGAGAAATAAAATCGCTCAAACTCTCAAAAGGCCGCTCTTCGCGCGCTTCAATGATGCTGCGAATCGCCCCATGCCCAATGCCTTTCACCGCGCCAAGGCCAAAGATAATCGCGTCTTCTCCTTCTTGGGTTTTTCCCCCTGTAAACGCAATTTGTGAATTGAGCACTGAAGGAGGAAGAAGCTCGATTTTAAGGCGTTTCACCTCATCAATGTATTTGACAATCTTATCTGTGTTATCTTGCTCGCTCGTGAGCAAGGCGGCCATGAATTCTTGCGGGTAAAAGGTCTTTAGCCACGCCGTTTGGTACGTAATCATCGCGTACGCCGCGGAGTGAGACTTGTTAAATCCGTAGCCTGCAAACTTGACAATAAGGTCAAACAAATCCGCTGCTTTGGCTTTATCAAGCCCTTTTTGCGCCGCACCTTGCGCAAACTGGCTTTTGAGATTATCCATCTCTTCTTTAATCTTTTTCCCCATGGCCCGACGCACCAAGTCCGCTCCGCCAAGGCTAAAACCGCCGATGGTTTGCACAATCTGCATAACCTGTTCTTGGTAGACGATAACCCCATAGGTGGGTTTCAAGATAGGCTCAAGTTCAGGAAAGGCGTACTCAATCTCAGCCCGTCCATGCTTACGCTCAATGAAATCATTGAGCATCCCTGATTCCATCGGGCCTGGGCGATACAAAGCCAAGACCGCGATCACGTCTTCAAAGCTCGTGGGTTTGAGCTTGGCGTTGAGTTGTTGCATACCGCCGGATTCTATCTGGAACAAGCCGATGGTGTGCCCGCTTTGGATGGTTTCATACACCTTGGGCTCTTCCATGCTAATTTCCGCCCAGTTAATCACCTTGCCAAAACGGTTTTTGATGAGTTTAATGGCATTGTCGATAACCGTGAGAGTCTTTAGACCCAAAAAGTCAAATTTGATTAAGTCCACGTCTTCAAGGTACTTTAGCGAATACTGCGTAACCAAATGTTCTTCGCCAGAAGGCTTGTACAGCGGGGTTTTATGCCACAATTCCTCATTGGAAATCACCACACCTGCCGCGTGCATCCCCGCGTTTCGGTTAAGGCCCTCAAGGGCAAGGGCAAACTTCCACACCCGCGCTGACGTGGGATTGGTTTGGATGAGTTCGCGCAGTTTTTCTTCTTTTTGAAACGCCCCTGCTTTAAAATCCTTATCCCCCTCTTCTCCTTTGCCATTGAGCGTAATGCCAAGTTCATCGGGGATGAGTTTAGCCATGCGATCCGCTTCTGCGTAAGGCACGCCCAGTACACGCGCAACATCACGGATGACGCCCTTTGCTAGCATTTTACCAAAGGTGATGACTTGGGCCACGTTGTATCGGCCGTATTTTTCCACCACATATGTGATGATTTCCCCACGCCTGCTTTGGCAAAAGTCCACGTCGATATCCGGCATGCTCACACGTTCTGGATTCAAAAATCGTTCAAATAGCAGGTTGTAAGGCATGGGGTCGATGTCGGTGATTTCAAGGGAAAACGCCACCAAACTTCCCGCGGCAGAACCTCGTCCTGGTCCCACGGGAATGTCGCGCACCTTGGCTTCTTTGATAAAATCCCAAACGATGAGCATGTAGCCGGGAAATTTCATGTTGTTGATAATCTCAATCTCTACATGTAAGCGTTCTTGGTAAGTTTGGTGTTCTGATTCCTTTACATGTAAGAGCCGTTTTTCTAATCCCTTTTGACACAAATGCGCAAACAAGACTTTGTCGTTTTCAAGGCTGTACATAACCCTAGGTTCAGGAAGTTCCACCCCTTCGGCCTTGGCGTATTCGAGGGTAAATTTAAAATTTGGCGGTGTTGGATTGCCAAGGTCGAGCTCCAAGTTGCATTTTTCCACGATTTCTTGGGTGTTTTCAAGGGCTTCGGGGATATCTGCAAACAGCCGCGCCATTTGTTGAGGGGATTTGAGAAAAAACTCGTGCACCGAGTGGCGTAACCGCTTGGGGTCATCAAACTCTTTATTCATGGCGATACACATAAACGCCTCATGGGGTTCTGCGTAGTCCTTAAAAGGGTAGTGGGTGTCGTTAGTGGCGATGAGCTTAATGCCTGTCTCTTTGGCAAGTCGCAACACCGCATCGTCGATGTAGTGCTGGTCTTCGATGCCATGGCGCATGATTTCAAGGTAAAAATCTTCCCCAAAAATCTCTTTGTACTCCAGTGCCACTTCCTTGGCGCGCTCGTATCCTTTGGCCCCAAATTGGACGTTGCGAGGGCTGTTGAGGTTAAGGTGCCAGTTTACTTCTCCTTGCAAACATGCCGCGGAGCAAACTAACCCCTCCGAGTGTTCGCGCAAGAGTTTTTTGTTGATTCGGGGGTAGTAGTAAAAGCCTTCAATAAAACTTTGAGAAGAGAGGTACATGAGGTTTTTGTAACCCGTAAGATTTTTAGCATACAAACACAAGTGAAAGCGTTGCTTGACGCTTTTATCTCCCAACTCGTCTTGGTTGTGCAAGTACGCTTCCATGCCGATAATGGGCTTGATGCCCTCTTTTTTCATGGTTTGGTAAAAATCAATCGCCCCAAACATGTTGCCATGGTCTGTGATGGCCACTGAGCCAACACCTTGGGATTTAAGGGCTTTGGCGAGGTCTTTGATGCGGTTCGCGCCATCAAGTAGAGAATATTCTGTATGGAGATGCAAATGGGTAAATCGGGGTTCGCTCACAAAAAACCTTTCAAAAAAAACTGAAAGGTATTATAAGAAAAAAGCGCTTAAAGGGCTCTCCTCTTTTTGGAGTAATGCCCCACATAAATCAATCGCATTTTCACAGGGAAAAACACCTAAAAGCATCGATGCATGGCGGTACAGGGGTGCGGGAGAAGAGGCAAATTCCACAGGACTTGAACGGGCAGATTTTGAAAGTTTTTCTCCTGCTTCGTCTAAAAGCAAAGGGTGGTGCAACACTTTTGCCTCCAAAAAAGAAGGGGCGCGCATCAGGTGTGCAAGGTAGCGTTGGGCTAGGGTAGAAAGATGCAAATCTTCTCCGCGCACTATCAGGGTTGTCCCCATGCGCCAATCATCCATCAAAGACGCCAACTGATACGCCGGCAATCCCTCCTTGCGCCACACAATAAAATCACCCATCTCTTTCGCCACACGCGGTGCTTCTTCGCATACAGTAGGGTTTACATGTACACGCAATGCAGTTGTGTTTACATGTAAAGGGAGATTTTTCTCTTTACATATAAAGAGATAAATGCCCTTAGATGATTGGGCCATAATCTCTTTGCGAGAGCATTCGCACGCGTAGGCCAAAGGATGTTTTAAAAGGGTCTGTTTTGCCTCTTCATAGTACGCCAAACGGTGCTTTAGGGCAAAGGCTGCCTCAAACTCCGCTACGCTAAAAGGCCCCTCATCCCAATCAAGCCCCAACCACTCAAGCACACGAAAAATATGTTCCACGTAGAGCGTTTTTGTGCGGTCTGTGTCCAAATCATCAATACGCAAATGAATTTTTCCCTCAGCAACGCGCACAAGCGTCCACGTCAGGATAAAATTAAGAGCATTGCCGTGGTGCAAAAATCCGCTAGGAGTGGGAGCAAAACGAGAGATAATCATAAAAGAAAGAAGAGCCGCCCAAAGACGGCTCGAAGAAAAAGTGGCTTAATTAGTAGCGAGATCCACGAAACTCACGTGGTTCGCGTGGTCGCGCCTCATTGACTCGCAATTCGCGTCCGCCAATCTCTTTGCCGTTTAGTTGCTCGATGGCGGCGTTGCCCTCACTTTGGCTCTCCATCTCAACAAACCCGAATCCCTTAGATCGGTTGTTATTCTCACGATCAACAACAATCTTTGCACTTTTGACAGCACCATAGGGTGCAAACGTCGCCTTGAGCTCTTCCTCTGTCATTTGGTATGACAAATTACCGACATAGATGTTCACGGTACAACTATCCTTGAAAAAATCTCCCAGCAAAAGCCAGTAAGTGATGATACCTTTTTTTTAATAAAAATGGCAACTTTTTTTCAAAAAACACCCATTTCATCGACATGCACAAGGCCGTGCTTGTCATAATGAAACAACACTTCCCTTACGCGCGCTTGCCACGTTTGCCCAAAAATATCTTGTGCTTCTTTGTCTCCAAGGCGTGCTTTTTCCATTAAAGAAGAGAGTTCTGGAGTTTGTGGAAGTTGCGAGGGAGTATAAGAAAGCGTTACAAATTCACCCGTATCAACACGACTAAATTGCACCATGCCTTTTAGGGGTTTTTCAAAGGAAAGAAGTCCTGCGCGTACGTGCTCTCCTCCAAGCCCTTTAAACCCGCCCGCATCTGCTGCGCCTGTGATATTAGCCATCACTTGCGCCATCACCCCTGCTACACCATTTGTTTTTGGCTCCTTAAAAGCAATGCGCACTAAACCGCGTACTGGGACTTGTGTAGGAAAAAGTTTTTTCAATGCCACTTGAGTGAGCACATAAGCGCCAGCAACTGTGGGGCAGCTGTGTCCTGCCATTTTGACACACTCAAGGTAGGTTATCTCAACCTTGCCCTCGACAAATGTTCCAAGCAAACACGCAAGATCATCTTTTAAAACAATCGGAGGGACTTCATCAAAAAATTGGGGGTACATGGTGGCTCCTTTTTTAGAAGGAAGCCTATCAGAAGAGACGTGTTTTTTCCTTAATCATGCTCAAGACTCACACCCTTGCGAAAACGGTACTCGATGATTGTTGTGGTTCCTTTGCCTTGGCTTTTGCGTACTTCAAAATAAGTATTTAGTTTTTCCACTAGCTTGCTCATTTTGCTTGCTCCGTAGCTTCGCGGGTCAAAATCTGGATGCAGACGTTTCACAATTTGGCCTGCTTCAGATACCTTTACCCAACCCTCTTCGTCGCGCTGTTTTTCCCAAATTTGATGCATGATTCTGGCCGCTTCGCGGATACGCTCTTTGTGTTGGTTGGCTTCGGCTTCTTTTTCAAGTTCTTCTTCGGTTTTAAGGTTTTCGGTAAAAATAAAATCATCGCAGGCATTGCGAAAAGAAACAGGGGTTTTGCGCTCACCTATCCCAAATACGTACACCTCATCTTCTTTGAGGCGTGAGGCAAGCTTGGTAAAATCACTATCGCTTGAAACTAGTGCAAAGGCGTCAAATTTTCGCGTATAAAGTAAATCCATCGCATCGATAATCATCGAGGCATCGGTGGCATTTTTTCCCGTAGTGTAAGCAAACTGTTGCACTGGCTGTACAGCAAGTTCATTGAGTAGATCTCGCCAATTTTTCAAATAGCGACTCGACCAATCCCCGTAAGCACGCTTAACAATAATGTGCCCATGGGAGGAGAGTTCACTTAAAATTTGTCCGATTTTACTCAGTTGCGCATTATCAGCATCAATCAACACGACGATTTTTTTTTGATGGGCTAAATCTTCCACGGTCTGCCTTTTGTGTAATACGTTACGAAACGCTCAAAAATCCCTGATACTGCTCCAAGAAGCGTTGCATCCCCGCGAGCTTAAACTGTTCTACATCCCATGGATTATCTTCCACAAGTTGGTAAAAATCACTTTTGAGCACATACACGCTTGCTCGAACGATTTTACCATTTTCCAAGACAATATCTTCTTCTTTGCGGGCATAATATTCCCCCTCAAAGAGATCTAATCGTCTCATGTCTTCTTCGTCTATATCAAAATATACTTGCCCCAAAACCCGCTCACTAGGCGCCCCCTCAAAAGCAACAGGATATGTCTCTTGCTTTAAACACCGTCGTCGAAACCCATGCAGAGTGCCTTGGATGCTTTCATAATCTCCTTGCACGACGCGCGTCCACACCTCGGGAAACATAAGCGAACCGTACGTAAATACATGCATCATCCCTACTCCTACTGTTAAACTAAAAAAATGGTGTTGGTTTTTTACGCTTGCCATTTTTTAACAAAGGAGCCATTATATTTAAAAATCCTAAAGACAACGTAATAGGCTTTACATGTAAAGAACATTTGGGTTATTTTTGGCCCAAGTGTATCCCTTTTAGCTCCATATTTAGCGCCTTGGTGGAAATGGTAACTTCCCACAAGGAAAGCACCAAAGAGACACACATCGTCACAAGACTTAAGCCAAACACCTTCGTTCCAAGCACCAAAAACCCAAGCAACATACCAAACATGGAAATGGTACAAAGCAGTATGGAAACTACGCCAAAAAACTGCATCCAGCGGGTTAGCTCTAAACGCTTGCGTAAGTTTTCAATCTGTTCCATCACGCTTACTTTTTTTTCCTGCTGACTTAACATGCGAATCAGCGAAGCAGTAGCCAAGAAACGGTTAGTATAGGCCAAAAGTAGCAGCGATACCGCAGGAAACAATAAAGCGGGCGTTGAAATTTCAATTTGCATCGTTACCTCCTGCAGCACACAATACTGGCTGGTGTTAAATGTATTGCTTTTACCATGAAAATTTCTCCTGAGGTTTCTCTAGTGTAGCCGCAGGAACAGGCGCGGCATAAAAATACCCTTGCGCCAAAAAGCACCCTTGACTCAACAAAAACTCTTTTTGCACTGCATCTTCTACTCCTTCAGCTAGGACCTCAAGCCCCAAACTTTTGCCTAGTGCTAAAATTGCTTTAGTAATAGCCATGTCATCTAAATCTTCTGGAATGTCACGAATGAATGAGCGGTCAACTTTGAGCCTATCTAGGGGAAATTGCTTCAAATAGCTCAGCGACGAATACCCAATGCCAAAGTCATCTACCGCCAACGTAATGCCCAATTTTTTCAGCTTGTCCATGAGAGCTCTTGCCACTTTTGGGTTTTGCATGATGTATGTTTCGGTAAGTTCTAATTCCAAATAATGCGGGTCTAGGCCAGTTTTTTGTGTAATTGCATGCACTGCTTCGTACAAATCATCATGGGTGATTTGAATGGCAGAAATGTTAACCGCAGTTTTCCATGTTGGACCGCACAACCCCTTATCTACCCATGCTTTGGTTTGCACACAAGCAATCTCCAACAACTGGCGCCCAATAGGAATGATGAGCTTAGTCCCCTCAGCGAGCGGGATGAATTTATCTGGCATGATAATCCCCATGCCAGAATGCTCCCAGCGCGCCAACGCCTCAACCCCCATCATCTTTCCTGTGCGCATATCTATTTGAGGCTGATAAAACAAAGTGAATTCTTGGGCGTCAATCGCACGGCGCAATTCGTTTTCCATGAGCATTTTTTCAAAAAGCGTATGGGTGATTTCGGTGGTGTAGAAAGTGTATGTGTTACGACCAGACTCTTTTGCCTTATACATTGCCGCATCTGCATTTTTGATTAATGTCTCAATGTCTTTGCCATCATTTGGGTACAAAGAGATGCCCACACTACATGTTAGGTTAAAACTACGCTCATTCACCAAAAAAGGTTCCTTGAAGAGCTCTAAAACCCGCTTCACAACTTGTTCCAAATACAGCAAATCCTCATACTCTTCAAGTACAATTACAAACTCATCGCCACCAATTCTCGCCACTGTATCTTTCTCACGCAGCAAGCCACGAAACCTCACAGCTACCTCTTGCAAAATCAAATCCCCAACCGAATGTCCAAAAGTATCATTGATTTCTTTAAATTGGTCCAAGTCCATAAATAATACGGCAATTTTAAACGCATCACGTCGCGCCCATTCGATAGCATGCCCTAGCCTTGCTTCAAGAAGCAGTCTATTGGGGAGTTTTGTCAACGGATCATGGTGGGCCATAAACTCTAGTTGCTGTTGGGTTTTTTTCATGAGTGTAATGTCTGAGAAAACACCAATATAATGCACCACTTCTCCCAAGGTATCTTTGACTTGCGAAATTGTCAAAAGTTCTGGGTATGTCTCTCCATTTTTACGTGAATTCCACAACTCGCCCTGCCAATTCCCGTGGTCCAAGATGCGCTTCCACATGGCTTGATAAAAAGACGCTTCTTGAATTCCCGAAGAGAGTACGGTGGGGTGTTTTCCTATCACTTCATCGGCGGTGTATCCTGTGATCTGAGTAAAAGCAGGGTTAACAGAGGTAATAATTTGATTTTTATCGGTGACAATAATACCCTCGGCAGTATTGTCAAATACACTCTGGGCAAGCAACTGTTGTTGTTCTTGTTTGCGCTTTTGGGTGATATCATGGGCCACGCCCACAAGGCCTATAACCTCATTATTTTCATCAATCAAAGGCGATTTTCGCACTTCAAGCACATACTGGGAGCCATCTTTTTTATAAACAGTTTCGATAAAAGTCAAGTGTTGGCGGGTTTTGAAAACCTCCATGTCTGTCACATCACACTGCTTGGCTACCCCTTCAGGGTAGAGCGTCTGGGAAGTTTTTCCCAAAATACTCTCTTTATCAAACCCAATAAAATCAAACCACGGCTGATTACCTCCGATGTATTCACAGTGGGTATTTTTATAAAAAATAAAATCTCCAACCGAGTTAATCACCGTAGAAAGAAGCTTTTCTTGTGCTATTAGAGCGCTGTTTGCTCTGTGTCGTTCAGAAATATCTTGCACGAATCCAACAATGTGTTTTACTTCCCCTGTTTTTGAGCGTTGTACGCTTAATGCTACCTCCACCCAAATGTACGACCCATCTTTCTTTTTATAACGTTTTTCAAATTTCTCTTCCGCGTGAACAGCGCCCTTAATGAGGCGATCACGCACTAGATGGCTCATAGAAACGTCTTCAGGGTGGGAAATGTCTGAAATATTTTTACCCACAAGCTCTTCTTGGAAATACCCCAACAAAGTTGCCATGTAAGGATTTGCCGCTAGGATTATCCCTTCTTGGGAAATATATCCAATACCAATAGCATGTTGGTTAAAAGTCTCCTCATAAAGGCTTTGGCGCTCCTCCAAGGAGTCTTTGATTAAATCTACCTGCTCTGTAAGCTCGAGGTTTAGTCGGTGAATGGCACTAATGTCGCTCAGCAAAAGCTTAATCACCGTTGTTCCTAAAATTACCGAACAACTTGCACTAAAGCGATAGGTTTTTTGGTTAAGGGTAATGTACTCTTCAATATGTCGGTTTCCTTGTCCAAAAACCCGTAGGGTTTCTTCCCATAATGTTTTAGGTAAAAAAACCTCCACCTCATCATCAATCCCTATCCCCAGTTCTTGCTTAGCACGCTCATTTGCCCATCCGACAACATGTGCATCACCCAAATCCAACACTTCAATCATTAATTCATTCATTTGGTTATACATCAAACGATTTGACTGAAGCTTTTTTTCCAAGAAATTGCTATAACTGCCTTGAAGATTACGCAAAATATCGCGGGTTGTCATAACAAAATAAACAGACTGCCCCCTATCAAAAATAGCAATGCGACGAATATTTTGCTCTCTAATAACTTCAAGCACATGATCAACCTCTACATTGGATTCAAAAAAGACAAGAGGAGCGTGCATCACTTTGGCTAGAGGGAGCGAAAAAATTTCAGGAGTTTGTGCAAGGTGCAAAACATCGCTTTCCGTAACAATGCCTTCGGGCTTGTTTTTTTCGCCCACCAATACCGAGCCAATATTGTGTTTTGCCATCACCGCAATTGCCTCTCCTAAGGATTGCTCTGGCTTAAGAACAATGGCCTCGGATGCAATATGTAAAAAATCATACAGCTTTGAACTTGCTTTAAAAATATCTGCTTCAAACTGATAAATAATCTCTTCTTGACTCACCGTCCCAAGGTATTCTCCACTATCGCCCACTACCACAATACGGCGCAGTTTTTGATCTACCATCAGCCCAAGGGCATACTCCAAGGAGCGATTTCCGTTGGATTTTACCAATTGACGCGAGCATAAAGAACAGGCTAAAGACCTCATGGTGTTTTTTTCATGCAACAGTCGCAACACATCACGCTCTGTGATAATCCCATAAGGTTTACCTTGCTGGAGCATTACCATGTGGTTTACACCGCGAGTATTCATAAGAGTGATAATTTCACCCACACTTTTGCCGCACTCAATGGCGTCATTTTTAGGCTTAATAAAATTCTTTAAAATCATTCCAACTTTTCCTTACTGCATGTCGCCAAAAAGCAGCGCCTCTTTTACTGCCACAAAACGCTCTTCCCCACACAATTCTTTTACAATCTCTAATGCAAACTCCATCGCCGTAGCCGGACCTCGTGAAGTCATGGTATTGTGGTGGTGAACAACGCTACATGTAGACAAATAGCCCGGCGCATTAATCACTGCTTCAAAGGAAGGGTAGCACGTATAATGTTCTTTGAGAACACCTGCGTTTTTTAACGCCCAAGGGGCAGCACAAATGGCACCAATGCGCTTATTATCTCGATCAAAGGCCTGAAGCAACTCCATCACAGCCTCAGACTCGGCGAGGTGTTTAGCTCCTGGCATTCCCCCTGGAAGAACCACCATGTCGCACACATCTGCCACCACCTCGCTCAACACCATATCTGCATGTATCACTATGCCATGCGCGCCCATCACTGCTTCGCGGTCAAGTCCTGCGCTAATGACCCGTATCTGGGCACGACGCAAAACATCAATAAGAGTCACTGCTTCAATTTCTTCAAACCCATTTGCCAAGAGGATGAGTACGGTGCGCTCCATCGGTCTCTCCTTGTAAAAAACGATGGGACATTATAACAAGTTCACACCCCAAATCCCCCATCTTTTGCTACAATAGAGTTCTTTCATACTCCCTCTAGTGAGTCGTGAAAGAACGTCATACCAAAAGGAGATTCCATGCGTGTCACTATCACTTACTGCAACGTTTGAAAATTTTATCCCAGAGCTTCCCGTGTGGAAGAAGAACTCAAAACTGCATTTCCTGATATTTCAGTTGAACTCATTCCCGGCAGTGGCAGTGTATTTGATGTAGAAGTGGACGGAGTACGAATTTTTTCAAAGAAAGAAGGTGGCCCAGACCAATACCGACGCTTTCCCGAAGAGGGCGAAATCACTGCTCTAATCAAACAGATTAAAGCATAAAATACCGCCTTACATGTAACCCTTTACATGTAAGGCGGTTTTAGTATTATTTTCTCACTTACTCACACGCTCTAGGTATTCACCTTTAACCGTATCCACGCGAATCACTTCCCCTTCAAGTACGTGAAAAGGAATCTGCACTACCGCTCCGCTCTCAAGGGTTGCTGGCTTTTTGCCTCCTTGGGAATCACCCTTGAAGTTCGGCGGGGTTTCAACGATTTTAAGCTCAACCGTTCCGGGAACTTCAACGTCAATAGCTTGACCATTGTGGAACAAAATATCCACCATCATGCCATCAATCATCCATTTAATCACATCGCCCACTTGGTCATGGGAAATGCCCACTTGCTCATAAGATTCCGTATCCATAAATTGCAACAACTCACCATCATCATACAAATACTGCATCTGCTTTTGCACCAAATTGGGTTGTTCGCACTTATCTCCTGCATGAAACGTTTTTTCAATCACTTTACCGTTGAAGTACGATTTGATTTTTACCCGCACAAACGCTGCGCCTTTGCCGGGCTTTACATGCTGGTACTCTGTGATTTTATACGGTACGCCATTAAGCTCGATTTTGAGCCCTTTTTTTAAGTCTCCCATGGAGTAAGAAGCCATCATCTCTCCTAAAAAATTTTTAAAAGTATAGCCAATTTTAGATTAGACTTTTCGCAAATTCCACAGGATGACAAAAATTAGATGAAACATACAGTATTAAGTATGTTTACCTATTTTATTTACAAATTATTTACATTTTAATATATATTTTATAACATATACTGTAAACTTACAAAGTTTTTTTTCACTAAAAATATATTTTAATGGTTTAAATATACACTTTAGGTAGCATAATGAACACGTCTGATATTTTTAATCTTTTGCACAGCAGTGTTGAGGCACAGCAATTAGGCAAACGCATTTCCCATAAAGAAATGGCGCACTTGTTGGGTGTTTCTATGCGCACTTACCAAGAGTGGCGTCTTGGCAACAATGCACCAAAGGCGGTTAAAGCGGTGTTTAAAATGTTGGGATTATTAAATGATGATGATGTGGTTCGATTGATTAAACGCGTAAAAAATGCCCAAAGGGAAGTGCGATGACACATGTTTCCATTCAAGAAAAACAAGGACTTGAGGAGTTATTTTTATGCCTAGGCAAACAGCAACAACGTCGTTGCCCTAAAGCATTCGCAAAAGAGATTCGAGGAAAAATTTTACGTTTTTTGGCCAAGGCACGCCGCAGAAAAAAGGCGGCCTTGGGCCATTAAGGCTTATAAAACTGCGTATTCTGCCCAGATGCAGGTTTTGAGTCCATTGAGTTTTGCTAGAATGTGCTTATCAATAGCTTCGTCCACCAAAATAACAGCAAGTGCCATGCCATGCTCATCTCTTCCTAGTCTAAAGTCTGCGATATTAATGTGGTGTTCGGCCAAAATGGAACTGATATCCATGATAACCCCTGGCACATCGGAGTTTTTGAAAACAATCATTTTACCCTTAGGCTTAAAATCTGTCTTAAACCCATTAATGTTTACAATGCGTTGCTCACTTTCGCCAAAAACAGTACCACTGATGCTCGTCATGCCCTTTTCAGTAGTAACTTTGACTGTGATTTTGTTATCATAGCCACTTTTTGGCTCAACAATTGTTGAGGTTTTAACCCCTTTTTCCTTTGCCACAAACCCTGCATTCACATAGTTGATTGTTTCGCCAAGAGACTCCCTAAAAGACCCCACCAAAGCAAATGTCAACATAGAATTTACATATTTTCCAATATTTCCCTCGGCCTCAAGGCGCACAGAAGTAATGGGGTGTTTATTGATTTGTGCAGCCATGTGCGACATCTTTTGAAGCAACTCTACATAAGGCATCACAAAAGGAGGTAACTCTTCTACTTTAAAAGGGAGGTTGAGAGCATTGGGATAACTCGTTCCTCGCAGTGCCGCTAGAGCTTGTTCAGCTGCTTGAATCGCAATTTTTTCTTGAGACTCTAAGGTGTTTGCGCCAAGATGAGGTGTGACACAAATATTTTCAATCTCTAGCAATGGATGGTCAGCTGCTGGCTCATAAGAAAACACATCTATGGCCGCATAGGCAACCTTTCCGCTACGCAAACCGCGCTCCAAAGCTGCTTCATTATACAATCCGCCACGGGCCACATTAATCAGCCGAACCCCCTCTTTCATTTGTACAATTTCTTCATCATCAATAATATTCAGGGTTTCTTTATTTTTTGGCGTATGAATCGTGATAAAATCGCAAGCCAAAATGTCGTTAAAATTTTCCGTGTATGTCATTCCCAAGTCTGTCACTTTAGAAGAAGGAATATAAGGGTCATAGGCAACAATTTCCATTTCAAACGATTTTGCTCGCACAGCCACCCGACTACCAATATTTCCAAAGCCTATAACGCCTAATTTTTTCCCACACAACTCAACACCATACCATTTTTCGCGCTTCCACACACGATCGTGCTTGAGGTGGTTATGAGCTTGGGGCAAACTTCGCGCTGAAGCTAGTAGGTGTGCCATCGTAAGTTCTACTGCTGCAATGGTATTGGCCGTTGGAACATTCATAGCAATAATGCCTCGCTTACTACATGCCTCCAAATCCACATTATCCACCCCTACGCCTGCGCGCACAAGCGACTTGAGGTTTGTTGCCGCATTTAGGAAAGTTTCATCCACATCCGTGGGGCTGCGCGTAATGGCAACATCTGCCTTATCCATTAACCCTAACAATTCATTTTTGGGCACTTTGGTCGCATCAATAACTTCTACGCCCTCTTGTTTTAGAAGTTCAAATCCTTTGGAGTGGATTGCGTCACATACAATTACCGTTTTCATAACCAAGCCTCTTTTACAATGGATTCTATATCATATTCTTTCAACCGCTCTACTACACCCTGCAGCATCTCTTTTTGCTGAGCATTCACATAAATCACATTACCTTGACGGTCTTTAACAACGCTATAGGCAAAAGGAAATGCCTGGAGTGTCTGCATAATGCAAAAATGAGAGTATAAGTCGCTGCGTTCAATAACCAACTGAAAAATATGCTCTTTGGGAGGTTTTGCCTCTTGGAGTTCAAGTTTAATAAAAAGTTCATTAACAGGAAAGTGGTAATCCAAAGAAGCTGCTTGGGCCATTTTTTGGGCCCAAGAGCTTGCTTGAATCATTGGCTGAGGTGTTTGCTTTTCACTAGGAGTAACTGCTACCGCCCGTGCTGTGGTTTGATTGGCGAAACGAACAAGTGCTATAAACACTATCACCAAGAAAAGACTCAGCAGCACAAAGGAGGAAAACAGTATACGTTTGCGCATTACTTAAGAGAGTTGATCTTTAAGAATATCTCCCAACGTCATCTTCTCTTCTTTATTAATCTCATTGAGCACTTCGCGCTCTTTCATTTTAGAGAGACGACGAACAGAAAGACGGATACGGTTCTTTTTTTCATCAATGAAAGCGATAGCTGCTTCAATCTCATCCCCAATACTAACCTCTTCAGGATTAATTGGTCCAAGATCTTCTTTGCGAATAAGCGCATCAACATTTTCTTCAAGCTCTACAAAGATACCAAAATCCTTTACGTCACGGATTTTACCCATGACGATATCACCCGCGTCATGTTTTTTGGCGTATTGTTGCACAGGGCTATCTTGAAGCTCTTTGAGAGAAAGGGAGATTTTTTCACTCTCTTCGTCTACTTTTACAATTTTTACTTCAACTTCATCACCCACCTTGAACATATCTTTGCATTTTTCATTGCGATCCCAAGAAGCATCTTCATTGTGCAGTAAGCCTTCCACGGAGCCCACACGCACAAATGCACCAAAAGCAGTTGTGGTTGTTACTTCACCCTTAACCACATCACCTACTTTAAAAGTAGATTTGAATTCGTCAAAAGGTTTGGCCAATAGGTTCTTTAAGGAAACACGAAGACGTCTGTCTTGCGGACTGATTTCAATAACTTCAACATCCACAACCTGACCTTCTTCAATGTGGTCTTTAGGGTGTTTAATGTTTTTATCCCAAGAGATTTCAGAAATATGCAAAAATCCTTCAATGTCGTTACCCAAATCTACAAATGCGCCATAAGGCTCAATGTTGCTAATGGTAACCTGAATGGCATCGCCAACATCTAGGGCATCCTTAATCTCATCCCAAGGATCAGGCATGGCTGCTTTAATAGAGAGAGAAAGGTGACGTTTTTCCTTGTCGTAACTAATGGCCTTAACAGGAACTTTATCGCCTTCATTGTAAAGCGTATTGGGGTTTACAGGACCCTTGTAGCTGATTTCACTGTAGTGCACCAAGCCGTCTACGCCACCAATATCCACAAACATGCCATAAGTGGTGATTTTTTTAATGATGCCTTCAACCACATCATCTTTTTCCATGAGTTCTTGGATAAGGTCTTTGCGTTTTTTGCGGTCATCGTCAAGAAGTTTTTTGCGCGAAATCAAAATAGACTCATTTTCAGGGTCAATTTTCAGAATACGAACTTTAATGCTCTTGCCTACAAGTGATTGTGGGTCACGAACTGCCGCTTGAGAGCGTGGCAAAAAGAATTCAACACCCTCATCATCTTCAGCAATAAAACCACCACGGTTTTTGCCGACGATTTTTACATCCAGAATGGTTTCATCTTCTTCGGTGTGAGAAGCAATAAACGCTTTCACTTTCTCTTTTTTAAGTGCTTTTTTGTGAGAAACCATAGGGCGCTCATTGCGAAAACCTGTCACAACCACCTTAATAGTGTCGCCAATTTTATACGCCAAATTTCCTTCGGTATCTAAAATTTCTGACATATTTAAGCGGCCCTCGGACTTCTTGCCCACATCCACCAACACCATATCATCTTTAATTTCAACGATTACACCGTCAACATAAGCATCTTTTTCGGTTTCTTTGAAAGACTCCTCAAGCATTGCAGCAAAATCTGCTTCTTCCATTGTCTCTTCATGCTCATTTGCACCCTGTGTTTGAACATTAGTGTTCACCTCAGCCATCACGATCCTTTGTATAGTTGATTTGTCTTTTGCGTTTGAATGCGAAAAACAGACGAAAAGTCGCTTATTATACTTTAAAATTGCTTATTTTTTCAATAATTTTTTTAATAATCCAATCTGGAGTAGAAGCACCTGCTGTAATACCACACTGCTCCTTCCCTTCAAACCACGATGCCTCAAGCTCTCTTTCACTTTCGATTAGGTAACTATCGGAGCAAAATTCTTTTGAAATATGTAACAACTGCTTGGTATTTGAGGAGTTTTTTCCCCCAACAACTACCATCACATCCGACTCTTTCGAAAGCTCCCTGGCAGCATCTTGGTTTTCAAAGGTGGCATTACAAATGGTGTTAAATACGCGCACCTCTTTGTAGTGAGAAATCAAATAACTCACAATTTCTTTAAACTCTTCTACCTTGCGCGTCGTCTGGGAAACAACCGCAACGCGCGCACTTAGTTTTAAAGCCGCCAGTTCGCTTACATGTAAAACCACATGCACTTTCCCACTTGCGTAGCTTTTTACCCCTTTAACCTCAGGATGCATCTCATCACCAAAGATAACAATGTCGTATCCCTCTTTGCTCATTTTTTCGCAAATCTTTTGAGGTTTTGTCACATAAGGACATGTAGCATCGATAATATCTACTTTCTTTTCTTTTAAAAATTGGAGGTCTTGTTTTGGGATGCCGTGGGTGCGAATAATAGCTTTTTTGGTGCCTGAGACATGTGAAATATCTTCAAGGGTTTCCACATTAAAGTTTTTCTTAAGACGCATAATCTCTTCATTATTATGAATCAAGGGGCCAATAGTAGAAGCGTTTTGGGTGCTTTCGGCAATTTTAATCGCCCGCTTTACCCCAAAGCAAAAGCCGTAATTTTTCGCAAGCTTAATATTCATGCGTGTTGCTTAGGCATTTTAAAAGATCTAAAAAATTTGGGAAAGAAGTACCAACACATTGGGTATCTTCTATCTCCATGCCGCACACAAGCCCAGCAATGGCAAAACTCATCGCAATGCGATGATCACCAAAACTTTTGACCTTGGCTTCTCGCAAAATTCCCCCAACAACCTCAAACCCATCTTCAAATTCACGCACTTCTATCCCACATAAGCGAAGATTAGCCACGGTTGTTGCGATGCGATCGCTCTCTTTGACACGTAGCTCTTTTGCTCCACCAACTCTACTCACGCCCTTGGCACAAGCAAAAGCAATAGCAAGGGCAGGGATTTCATCAATTAACCACGCAATGTTTTCACTAAGTTCGACACCTTGAAGTGGTGCATACTTTACGCAAATATCACCAACGCTCTCATAGGTTTTATCACGCACCGTGTAAGTAATATCTGCACCCATACGCTCAAGCACTTTAAATGCCTCGATGCGTGTGGGGTTTAACAGCACGTGTTTTAATACAACTTTGCTTCCTGGAACTATCGCAGCAGCCAGAGCAAAGAAAAAAGCACTAGAAGGGTCCGCAGGAACCGTAATATCTAAAGGATTCAAGGGTGATACCGGAGGGTAAAGTGTTACATGTAAACCTTCTTGCACAAGATGAACCCCCATGCCTGAAAGCATTTTTTCCGTATGGTCACGGCTGCGTTCTGGCTCCCAAAAATGGCTAGGTTTTTCACACGTCAAAGCAGCCAAAAGTAACGCACTTTTAACTTGTGCGGAAGCTATGGGGCTTTTGTAATCAAAAGCGCTTAACTGCTTTCCCCTAATGCCAATAGGCGATAATTCACCGTTTTTACGCCCGTCAATGTGGGCGCCAATACTACGCAAAGGGTCTGCAATACGTCGCATAGGACGCGCGGCAAGATAAGCATCGCCGTGCAACACAAAAAAACCCTCGCGCGCAGCCAAAAAGCCCATCAAAAGTCGCATGGCAGTTCCCGAATTACCACAATCAAGCACAAGGGGTGGTTCTGAGAGTTTTATTGGCGGAGTAATAAGCATCTCTCCTTCTTGCATTTCCACAGTCGCACCAAGCTGCTTAACAATCTCTAATGTACATAGCGTGTCTTCCCCCTGAAGGTAGTTGCGTACCTTTGAAGGACGGTCACTCAAAAGGGAAAAAATAGCGCAACGGTGGGAGATAGATTTATCCGGCGCAATGGCATCAATACTTTTGGAAAAAGCTGTCGCAGGCTTTACAACATAGGTTTTCATCGCATTCCAATGCCCAATGTTACGTGCAGTGTCTTTAGTACCGCCTCAACAGCTTGACTAATCTCTTTTTCTTCCAGTGTGCGGTCTTTGTGTTGAAAAATAAGCTTAATAGTTAAACTCATTTGCTCCCCAAGGTCTGCACTTTCAAAGCGGTCAATAGGATAGCACTGGCTAAGGTTGGCAATTCCTGCCTCCTCAATACACGCACGAATGCGCGCATAAGACATGCTTTTAGGCATAAGCAAGCTTAAATCACGGCTAGAAGAGGGAAATTTTGAATATTCTGAGGCAATCACACGCTCTTTGTGCAAAGCTTCCACGTCTAGTTCCGCAATGTACGTGCGCGGTAAATCAAAATCTTTTTCTACTTGCGCATGCACTCTGGCTAAAAATCCCACGCAAATCCCATCAACGATAACATTGGCATATTCATAAGGACTGGTTAGCTTGTTGGTTGGCGCACCTTCCTCAAGGCGTATTTGTCCCACTACTTGAGAAAGCTTGGAGGCAAATCCCATGAGTGAAATAGGGTTTGGTTTACCATGGTTTGGCAAAGCAGCCTCTTCGCTTTCGCCGCTAAAAATAAATCCTATTTTAGTTGTTTCATTGCGACTGCGATCAAACACGCGTCCAAGCTCAAACAAAGGGACGCGCTTTTTGCCATTTTTGATATTTTTACTTGCCGATTCCAATAAATGCAATGCGAGGGTTGAGCGCATTGTGTTGAGCTCACTGGTGATGGGATTGGAAAGTTCACGTTTTTTATACACCCCTTTAATCCCATAGTGCTCCTGTTTTTTGCGCTCATCAAACAAATAATGCACGCTCTCAAAAAACCCAACTGCTGCTGCTCTTTGGCGCAAAGATGTGCGAAATTTATACTGCACATAAGCCTGATTTGTGCGAGATTTTTCTGCAAAAACAAGGGGTTTGGCCGTGATGTTATCAATGCCAACCATACGCACAATCTCTTCGCATAAATCTTGCGCATTGAGCACATCGTGACGAAACGCAGGAACGCTTACATGTATAATTTCCTGCTCAACCTTCACATGAACTTCAAAACCCAAGCGTTTCAAAATGTCTACCACGTGATTTTTGGGAATCTCTTGCCCAATCATTCCGCTTAGCTCATCAAGGGATAAAATCACAACAGAAGGCTTAGATTCCCTTGTAAATTTTTGTGCACCAGCATAAAGTGAAACACCTTTTTCTTTTTGGAGTAGTGCCCAAAGGTATTCCATTCCAATTTCAAGCTCAGGCTCACTCCCTCTAGCAGAACGGTATAAATGTTTATCGGAGGATAAAGTTTTATTTTCTGCACCAAGGGTTGCCATGCGTTCAGGAGATGAAAAATTTGCTTCCACGATGACAATTTTGCTCTCATCGGTGGTGCGGCATGTCGCCTCTTGTGAAAATCCCACATACGCCACGCGCCCGTTTATGCCAAAAACGGCGTCAATGCCATTGGTATCTTTTTTAAGAGAAACTGTTGCTTTATCTTTTGCATCAACAAAACAGGCGTAATCGTACGCACGCATTAAAACACCCGTTGCGTATGTGGCGTATTCTATGGCGCGCTCAACTTCACTGGCGAGCTTTATTTCAACTTGCGCTAATCGTAACTCCCTTAACACATTAGGGCGCATGGATTGTTTTTCAAAAGCCTTGTAAACAAAGGAGCTTTCTACTTTGTCTTCTACATGTAAAGAAAGAATACGCCCAATACCCAACTGGTTTTCTTCCTCTTCTGTTGCTTCGTGCTGCAAAAGAGGCCGCTTGAAAATCACAGATAAATCTCTGGCTACCCCACGAATGCTCAGACAATCCCCGCGATTGGGCGTCAAACCAATTTCAATTACATCATCATTTAATGCTTGAATTTCACACAAGGGTTGGCCAATTGTCAAAGTTCCAATGCTTTCATCAAGCACCATAATGCCGTCATTGATTTTTGGCAAGCCAAGCTCCGTAGAAGAGCAGATCATACCCGTGGAAGTGATGCCGCGCAAAAGCGTGGGGGCAATTTCCAATCCATCAGGCAAAACAGCTCCTTCAAGGGCTACAGGAACATATTGCCCTTGAGCCACATTAGCTGCCCCGCACACAATCTGAAGTGGAACACTTTGACCTACATCAACTTGGCATACGTTGAGTTTTTGCGCGTCAGGATGGGGTGTTTTATTTACCACGTATCCCACAACGACCCCCTCAGGGATTCGTTGCTGCGTCAATCCATCAACTTCTAGCCCAATTGCATTAAGTGTTTCACACAGTGCTTGTGTTGTGATACCTTCGAGGTCAATCCACTCTCTTAGCCATTCTCGTGTTACTATCATCTAAATTGCTCCAATAATCGCAAATCGCCCTCAAACAATGAGCGTAAATCTGGTATTTGATGCAGTAGCATTGCAAAACGCTCTACGCCTAAACCAAACGCATAGCCACTCACTTCCTCGTAGCCAACGGCACGAAATACATTAGGATCCACAACCCCGCATCCTAGCACCTCAAGCCAGCCTGTATGGGAGCACACACGGCACCCTTTTCCCTTGCAAAAAATACAGCTAATGTCTACTTCAGCACTTGGCTCTGTAAAAGGGAAAAAGCTAGGACGAAAACGCACGGTGACGTCACCAAACATATGCTTTAGAAAATCTTCTAAAATGAATTTTAAATTGGCGAATGAAACTTTACCAGCCGCATCAACAACCAACCCTTCAACCTGATGAAACATGGGTGTGTGTGTCAAATCAAAATCACGCCGAAACACAGAACCTGGACAAATCATCCGAATGGGTGGCTTTTGGGAGAGCATCGTGCGCACTTGCACGGGCGACGTGTGCGTACGAAGCAACATACCATCATCAAAATAAAACGTATCTTGCATATCGCGCGCGGGGTGGTGCTTAGGAAGGTTAAGGGCTTCAAAATTGTGAAAATCATCTTCCACCAAAGGCCCCTCTTCAATAGAGAAGTTCATTCCCACGAAATAATCAATAATTTTGTTCATGGTTTCCATCACAGGGTGCAACGCACCAGCGCCCAAAGTGGCATTAAAAAGCGCCACATCTTGGGCATCTTTTTGCATGAGTTCATCCATTTTTCCAAGCTCTAGCTGCTCTTTTTTTTCTGCCAAGAGCATTGTAAATTTCTCTTTTGCAGCATTAAGTGTGCTAGCGACTTCTTTTTTTTCTTCGCCTTGCAAATGCTTTAATCTTGCAAATTCTTCTGCAAAGTGGCCTTTCTTGCCAAAGAGCTCAAGGCGAATTTTTTCCAACGCATCAAGTGAGCTGCACTGGGCAATCGCTTTTTCTAGCTTTTCCAACGGTTCTGCCTTCTTTAATTTTTGAGCTGATTGTAGTCAATGTTTGATTATAAACGTGTTAAAAGATTCAACCGTACCTACTCAAAAGCAGAAAACTTCGGTCTTAGCCCTAGACGGTCACGCTTTACATGTAAAGCCGTAGACGTTGAGAATTTTTCTTGGTATACTAGTTTTTTGATTTCACAAAGAAGGAACACACATGCGCGAAGTGACTGTTTTTGAACGCATCGTTGCGGGGGAACTTCCTTGCAACAAAGTCATGGAAAATGACCATTTTTTGGCCTTTCACGACATCAATCCAAAGGCACCTATTCATATTTTAATTATTCCTAAAAAACATGTTGCCAATTTTCAAGATGTTGACCCCAAAACCATGGAAGCCATGACGCCTTTTATTCATGAAGTTGCCACCCTCTTGGGACTTGATAGTTCGGGGTATCGGCTCATTACCAACAATGGCGAAGATGGAGGACAAGAGGTGCCCCACTTGCATTTTCACCTTTTAGGGGGGACAAAGCTAGCGTGGGGGCATTTTTCTGATGCCAATCCAAAAGGAAGCCTCTAGGCCTCCTTTTTCTTAAGCCACTGTTCTATGTGAGTAAGTTGCTCTAGGGTGCGACTAGTGGCTGTTCCGCCCTCAGAGTTTCGTGCATTCATGGAAGCCTCAAGAGGCAAACACGCCAACACGTCTTCTTGGATGCGGCTGTCAATGCTTGCTAGTGCTTCATAAGAAAGCTCAGACACATCACACCCTTTTTCTTCTGCTAGGGCAACCACACGACCTGTAATGTGGTGCGCTTCGCGAAAAGGAATGTTACACGTACGCACAAGGTAATCTGCCAAATCAGTCGCGCTCAAGTGTCCAACCTTACAAGCAGCACCCATTTTATCTGCGTTAACGCCCAATGTTGCCATCGCAGCAGTGAGTATTTGCAAAGAAAGTGTCGCGGTTTGAACACTGTCAAACACCCCTTCTTTGTCCTCTTGCATGTCTTTATTGTAAGCCAAAGGCAGTCCCTTTAGCACACTTAAGAGGCCTATCAAATTTCCATAAACACGGCCCGATTTGCCACGCAATAATTCGGGTACGTCAGGGTTTTTTTTCTGGGGCATGATTGAGCTTCCCGTGGAATACTCGTCACTAAAGGTCACAAAACGAAACTCCGAACTTGACCACAAAATCAACTCCTCAGAAAGGCGTGAAATGTGCATCATCATGGTCGCAATATTAAATAAAATTTCCAGAGCAAAATCCCGATCACTCACCGTATCAAGGCAGTTGGGAGTCACACCAGCAAAGCCCAAAAGTTTGGCACTTAACTGCCTATCAACAGGGTGAGGAGTGCCTGCAAGTGCAGCACACCCAAGAGGCAAAAGATTGTTGCGCTCATAGGAAGATTCAAAGCGTTCAATATCGCGCTTGAACATATACATGTAAGCCAACAAATGATAAGCAAAATTAATAGGCTGTGCATGCTGCAGATGGGTCATGCCTGGCATTAAAGTTTTCGTATGGTCCTTTGCAATTTTCAACAAAGTATCAATGAGTGTCTCAAGGTGCCGTGCAATAGCACGGTTGCTGCGAAGCACATAAAGCCGAAAATCCAGCGCTACTTGGTCATTGCGACTGCGCGCGGTGTGCAGCTTTCCGCCCACATCACCCACAAGCTGGGTGAGACGCTTTTCAATAGCCATATGAATATCTTCATCCTCAATGACAAACACAAAATCCCCTGCCTCAATCTCTTTGCGGACTTTTGTCAAACCTTCACACAAAATATCTGTTTCTTCTTGGGTTAAAATCCCTTGGGCGCCAAGCATGGTAGCATGGGCGATGGACCCTTCAATATCCTCTTGATACAACACGCGATCAAAAGGCAAGGAGGCATTAAATTCGTCTAACAATTTTGCCGCACCTTGCTTGAAGCGACCCGACCACATTTTTGACATACGTTTTCCTCTTTTTTAATTCTTTAAAGTTTATTAAATACTCGGACCTGCAGCAGAATAATCATGTTCCGCGTCTTCAGCGAGGTATTTTTGAAAATTGTGGGCAAACATTCCCGCTAGATGAATCCTGCCCTCGTCATAGCGCGTTTTGTCTTTCCATGTATTGCGCGGATTTAGCAATTCTGTCTCAACCCCTTCAAGCTGCTTTGGAATCTGTAGGTCAAAAACGGGAAATGTTTCAAACTCAACTTCGTTAATAGAGCCATCAAGAATTGCATTGATACATGCTCTAGTTGCCTTAATACTCATGCGCTTTCCAATCCCATAAGGACCGCCCGTCCAGCCAGTATTGAGCAGAAAAACATTTACATTGTGTTTTTTGATTTTTTCACCCAACAAAGTCGCATACTTCGTAGGATGTAGTGGCAAAAATGCCTCACCGAAGCAGGCGCTAAAGGTAGCCACAGGCTCCGTAATACCGCGTTCCGTTCCAGCAACTTTAGCCGTATAGCCGCTTAGAAAATAATACATGGCTTGTTCGCTTGTCAACTTCGACACGGGAGGTAAAACACCAAAAGCGTCTGCCGTAAGAAAAATAATGTTTTTTGGATGACCTGCTTGAAGGGTTAGCTCGTGATTTTTGATGTGATGAATAGGATAAGAAACCCGGGTGTTTTCGGTTTTAGAACCGTCCGTATAATCCACCTTACCCTCGACATCAGCTACCACATTTTCCAATAATGCATCTTTTTTGATGGCGCCAAAAATTTCTGGCTCACTTTGAGCATCAAGATTAATGCATTTTGCGTAACATCCACCCTCAAAGTTAAAAATTCCCTCTTCGTCCCATCCGTGCTCGTCATCCCCAATCAAACGGCGATTAGCATCGGTAGATAGGGTTGTTTTGCCTGTTCCAGAAAGCCCAAAGAAAAGTGCAACATCCCCTGCTTTACCCACATTGGCAGAACAATGCATAGGAAGCTTGCCCTCTAGCGGCAACCAGTAGTTCATCATGGAAAAAATCCCTTTTTTCATCTCCCCACCGTACCACGTGCCTCCAATGATGGCAATGTTCTCCTCGATGTTAAAAACCACAAATACATCTGAATGCAATCCGTGTTTTTTAAAATCCGTATTGATACATTTGCACGCATTGTAGACTGTAAAATCAGGCAAAAACCCCTCTAATTCTCCTGCGCTTGGACGAATAAACATGTTTTTAACAAAATGCGCCTGCCAAGCAACCTCTGTCACAAAACGTACTTTTTTGCGACTGGCTAAACTGCCTCCACAAAAGGCATCTTGCACGTAAATATTTTTATGGGAAAGTTGCTGTTTTACTTTGGCAAACAGCTCTTCAAAAATCTCTTTAGAGACGGGTTGATTAATGTTGCCCCAAGCAATATGTTCCTTTGATGGACTTTGCTTTACAAAGTATTTGTCCTTTGGACTCCGCCCCGTAAAAATGCCCGTATCCACCATAAACGTACCATTTTCCGTTTGCCAGCCCTCATCGTTGGCAACTTCATGTTCAAAAAGTGTTGCGTAGTCTAAGTTATGATAAACCGTCTTTATGCCCTCTAGTCCCAACTTATCTAGCCCATTAATTGTTGACATTGTTCTATCCTCGTTCGTACACTTTATTTAAAAATAGACAACAGTACGCCCGCTGCGACCGCCGAACCAATAACACCCGAAACATTTGGACCCATAGCATGCATAAGAAGTATGTTGCTTGGGTCTTCCTTCATGCCCTCTTTATTAGCCACCCGCGCCGCCATGGGCACAGCACTTACTCCCGCAGCTCCAATAAGTGGATTAATTTTCTCTTTTGTAAACAGATTCATCGCCTTAGCCATCAAGACCCCTGATGCAGTACCAATAGCAAATGCAATGAGGCCTAAAATTAAAATGCCTAAGGTTTCGGGCGCCAAAAACTTATCTGCATCAAGCTTTGACCCCACCGCCAATCCAATGAAAATAGTAACAATGTTAATCAATGCGTTTTGCAAGGTGTCTGACAAACGCTGCACAACGCCTGATTCTTTGACAAGATTACCAAAAGCAAGAGCCCCAATGAGTGGGGTCGCATCGGGCAAAATAAGCAAAGAAAGCAAAACGATACTAATGGGAAAGATAATCTTTTCCAAACGTGACACTTGACGCAATTGCACCATTTTAATCTTTCGTTCTGCCTTGGTGGTGAGTGCCCGCATAATAGGCGGCTGAATCACAGGGACAAGGGCCATATACGAATACGCCGCCACTGCCACTGCCCCCAAAAGGTCTGGGGCAAGCCTAGAGGTAATGAAAATAGCCGTAGGACCATCTGCCCCTCCGATAATACCAATAGCAGCGGCATCTTGAAGGGAAAAGTTAACTACAGAGGTATATTGGCTTAAGGCCACAGCACCAACTAGTGCCCCAAAAATACCAATTTGAGCCGCTGCGCCCAAAAGAGCAGTTTTAGGATTAGACAGCAAAGGACCAAAATCCGTCATGGCGCCCACGCCCATAAAAATCAGCAAAGGAAATAAGCCATTGGCAATACCTGCATCATAAATAATGCCTAAAAAGCCATTTGGTCCCGCAATTTCAGCAATGGGCACATTGGCCAAAAAGCCTCCAAAACCAATAGGAAGCAATAAAAGAGGTTCAAACTTTTTAGCAATAGCCAAGTAAAAAAGAATGAACGAAATGACAATCATAATAACACGGCCCCACGTCTGAGTAAAAACACTCAACTCATGTCCCGTCGAATCCGTAAGCCCCTCTTGGGGATTTAAAAAGGCATATATCCCCGTAGACTCGTAGAAACTTTTAAAAAGTGCTCCGATATCTTTAGAGTGGTACTCTTTGACTTCTTGTGGTGCTGCGGGTGCTTGGACTGCGCTAGCAGACAAAGGCACCAATGCCAACGCAACAAACAATACAAGTGTTTTTAATATCAGCTTCATTATCCCCTGCCCTATAATACAATCAAAATTTGGCCATTCTCAACCGATTGGCCCTCAGAAACCTTCACTTGGCTTACAATGCCAGCGCAAGGGGAAGGAATTTCAATTTCCATTTTCATGGCTTCCAAAACAATCAACACCTCTCCTTCTGCAACACTCTGACCCTCTTTTACAAGAAGTTTAAACACAGATCCAGGCAAACTTGCACACACTGTTGCTCCTGAAGAAGGCGCTGACGCTACTTGTGCTGAAGATGTTGCTTGTGTTGTTGCAACGGGTGCAACAGCAGTAATGGCCACATCGGCCCCTTCTGCCACTTGCACGGCATAGGTTTTTCCATTGACAACAACCGTATAGGCACAAGGTTCTTGATTGGTCTCTTGTGGCGCAGTAGGCGTGACAGAAACAGGGGCGGGAGCACTATTTTTACGCACATTAACTTTGGCTTCACCTTTTAAATAGGCGATTCCTTTTTCTTTACATGCCGCCGCAATAAAGAGATTTTCCTCAGTTGCCTCCAACCCCTCTTTTTCAAGAATGGCACGCGTATGGGCCAAGGATTTTGTTTCGTCTTTATCGGCCAAATCAATGGCATGCTCTGTTGTTGGCTCTAGCTTTAACTGCTTGGCCGCCAAATCTACCACGGAAGCATCGGGAGCCACAGGTGTTTTTCCAAAGTAGCCAAGGACCATTTTGCCATACCCGTCTGCAATTTTTGTCCACGGTCCAAACATAACATTATTAAACGCTTGCTGGAAGTAAAACTGTGACACAGGGGTGACACTTGTGCCATAGCCTCCTTTTTCTACCACTTCGCGCATAGCCTTAATGACTTCAGGAAATTTGTGCAAGATGTTGTTATCGCGCATCATCTGCGTGTTGGCAGTCAAAGCGCCTCCAGGCATGGGTGAAAAGGGAATCAGTGGCGACACCTGCACCGCTTCTGGTGGCATAAAGTACTCTTTAAGGCACTCTTGGAGGACTTCTTCGTAAGTTAAAATCTTTTCAAGCTCCAAGCCACCTAGGTCATAAGGCTTTCCCTTGACTGCATGAAGCATGGTTAAAATATCTGGCTGACTTGTGCCACCGCTCACAGGTGCTGCGGCCAAATCAATACCATCCACCCCTGCCTCCAAAGCAGCCAAATAACAAGCCACACTCACCCCTGCTGTTTCATGGGTATGGAGCCTTACATGTACAGATTCTGGCAAGAGTTTTTTTGCCATTTTGATGGTTTCATAAACCTTTTGGGGACTAGATGTTCCGCTGGCGTCTTTAAAACAAATACTGTCATAGGGAATTCCCGCATCTAAAATCTCGCGCAGTGTTTTTTCGTAAAAGGCCACATCATGCGCACCCACGCACCCTGGAGGAAGATCCATAAGGGTCACCACCACTTCATGTTTTAGACCATAATGAGAGATGCGTTCACCACTATATTTAAGGTTCTCGACATCATTTAGTGCATCAAAATTACGCACGGTAGTTGTGCCGTGTTTTTTAAATAATTTTGCGTGCAAATCAACAATTTCACGGCTTCCTGTGTCTAGTGTCACGGTATTTACACCGCGCGCTAGGGTTTGAAGGTTGGCATCTTTTCCAGCTACTTCGCGGAATTTATCCATCATATCAAACGCATTTTCATTGAGATAGAAAAATAGGCTTTGGAACCTTGCGCCGCCGCCAAACTCAAAGTGTGTGATTCCTGCTTCTCTTGCTGCAGCAACTGCAGGCATGAAATCTCCCATAAGAACCCTGCCACCGTAAACAGATTGGAATCCGTCTCGGAATGTTGTGTCCATAATATCGATGAATTTTTTTGCCATGATTGCCCTTTTATAAACGCTTAGTGACGTTTTTGATTACGAAATGTTTGAATCGCTGCGGAAATCACCGCTACAAGTGTCGTTTCATCGCTAGGGGATGATGGAGTGCTCCCTGGGGTTTGTTGGGGTTTGGGAGTGGGTTTTTGAGGAAAAAACGTTGTTAGGATGGCCGATTGCGCGTACAGTATCGCTACCATCAACACCAGGAATAAAAACACGGTCGTAATGCCTAAGACCATGAATTTGAGACCTTCTGTGACCAGATTTATTTCCATGCCAGAAGCCTTTGTGTGAGAACATTTTTAGCGCAAACGCTAAATGGCGGTTATTCTAACATGTCTTTTATTAAAAAAAACCAAGCCACCAATAGGGAGCTTGGTTTAAAAAATCCCCTTTACATGTAAAGGGGATTATGGGGTTTTGTTGGGGTATTACCTAGTACAACGGTCCACCAAATACAAGATGTTACGATAAGCCAGCCCACTGTGCTCACTAAGGCCAATTTCACAGGTTTTATTGGTCGAAAAGGCCAAGCGTGTTCCCTTGGGAATATTGGCTTTCAAATCGCGTAAGGCCGAAGTGTTTAACTCAGGATAGTTAAACCCACGGTCTCCCGCAAAACCACAACACTGTACGTCTGAGGGTACATGTACTTGTGTTGAACACAAGTTAGCCACCTCAACAAATTTATCCACTAAGCCCATTTTTCGCGTTGAACAAATAGCGTGAATCACCACGGGTTCGTCAATTTTCGTAAAGGTAAGCTTCTCTTTGAGGTGTGTCAAAACAAATTCGATAGGGTCAAGCATGATAATATCGCCATTAAAATTCTCGCGTGCTGTTTTACTGCACGAAGTCATATCACAAACAATAGGATAAGCCCCATTATTGCTAGCACCTCGCAACACGTCTTCGAGTTCTTTATTTTTGCGTTTCCCCTCTTCCACGTACCCTTTGCTCAAAAAAGCTTGGCCACAACACAGCTCTTTGACCCCTTTTGGAATAATAACTTCATACCCCGCGCGCTCCAAGAGTCCAATGGTAATTTCATGGATGCTGGCCTCTTCGTCTTGCGGTTTTGGATTTCCAAGAGAGCGATTAATACATGAAGAGTAATAAACCACCTTGGGTGCATCAGGACGAAACTGAGGCTGTGGTTTAAAGGAAACGCCTCCCGTGAGACTTGCTGTCCACAAAGGCAAAGCATTGTTTGTTAGTTTTCTTGCGCCTTTACCAAGTCCTGTCATCACATTTTCACCCAATACGGAACTCACTCCTTTTACGGCGCTTAAGGTGACGTTCATTGCACCCAGCGTTGCTCCAAAGTGCGATCCGATAAACCCAGCTGTTTTTTGCGCAAATTCCCCAATTTGAGCGCTACGCAACTCTTTGGTAAGATTGCCTGTGTTGATGCCAACGGGGCACGAGAGGGAGCACAGCGAACATGTAGCACAGGTCTCTATGCCATCGTACTGGTACGCTTTTTTGAAATCCAAATATGCTTGCGTATCCAGCTCGCTTTTGAGTTTTGAAAGGTGACGATTGGCCACAATTCGTTGGCGTGGTGTTAATGTGATAACATTAGAAGGACACACAGGCTCACAAAATCCACACTCGATGCACTTGTCGACAATCGGATGGGTTGCGGGCATAAATTTAAAATCTTTCAAGTGCGCTTTAGGGTCATCGTTTAAAATAACGCCTGGGTTAAGTAACCCATTGGGGTCAAAAAGTGCCTTAATTTCTTTCATAAGCGCGTAAGCATCCGCGCCCCATTCAAGCTCAACAAACGGCGCCATGTTGCGTCCTGTGCCGTGTTCTGCTTTGAGGCTTCCTTGGTACTTGGTAGCCACTTGTTCAGCCACTTCTTGCATAAATGCTTCGTAGCGCGCTATCTCTTCTTGGGTATCAAAGGCTTGCGTGAAGACAAAGTGCAAGTTGCCATCTAGCGCATGTCCAAAGATAATCGCTTCGTTATAGCCATACTTTTTAAATAACTCTTGAAGCTCCAAGGTTGCATCAGCCAAAGACTCAATAGGATAAGCCACATCTTCGATAATAACAGTCGTACCTGTCTCCCTTACTGCGCCAACAGCAGGGAAAGTTCCTTTGCGAATTTTCCAAAAAGAGGTGTACTCGGCCACATCTTTTGTAAATTGCAAGGGAATTTCTGGCTCAATGTGCTGAAGCTTCTCCAAGATAGTAGCGATATTTTTATCCAGTGTTGCATCATCTACCGCTCTTGTTTCTACAAGCACGGCCGTAGCTGTCTCACTTAAATCTTTGAGGTATGGCGGCATGCCATCTTTGCCCTCAACGCTTCGCAACGCAGCCCTGTCCATGATTTCTGCTGCGTCTACTTCTGCGTTTTCAACCCGTGTTCTGCATTGGGTTTTTAGGACAATAATAGCATCACAAGCGTCTTTGATGTTTTTGAAAATCATTAACGCACTGGCTTTATCTTTGTATTCAGGAACGGTTTTAAAGGTGATTTCCTTAATAAAACCCAACGTTCCCTCACTCCCAATCATAAGGTGCTGAATGATCTCATAGGGGTCGTCAAAATCCACAAGAGCATTAAGGCCATACCCACAGGTGTTTTTGATTTTAAATTTTCGGTTGATTTTATCCCGCAACGCTGTGTTTTCATTGGTCTTTTTGGCAAGTGCTGCAACGCCCTCCACAAGGTCTGGATGAGAAAGGGCGAATGCCTTTTTGCTCTCTTCGCACCCTGTATCTAACTCTGAGCCATCGTGAAAAATAATTTGCATCGTATGGAGCGTCTTATAGGAGTTGTCAGACGTGCCACAGCACATACCACTAGCATTGTTTGCCGCAATCCCTCCGATCATCGCTGAACCGATAGAAGCAGGATCTGGACCAATCTTCTTTCCATAAGGCAAAAGCTTCTCGTTAACAGAAGTGCCCAAAACGGAAGGTTCCATTGTAACGAAGGTGCCGTTTTCTTTTACATGTATACCTTTCCAGTCCCTAGAAGTCATTAAGAGAATGGAGTCTGTGATAGCTTGGCCCGCCAAGCTTGTCCCTGCTGCACGAAAAACAACAGGCAAGTTTCTTTTTGAGGCTTCTTTGAGCACCAAACTGACTTCACTCGCATTCGCAGCAAGAATGACAATTTTTGGCACCAAGCGATAAAACGAAGCATCCGTCCCGTAGGCAATGGTGTGAAGCGGGTCAGTGAAGATACGATTTTGAGAAATCACAGAAGAAACAGAGGCATGAAAATCACGATAAGGGCCTGTCATGGACTATCCTTTAGAGCGGTTTTTGTGTCAAATGCACTTATTGTACAAAGTTGGCATAATATCTAAATGATAATGTGCCAACCCTGAAACACTACTGCATAACGCTGATACCAAACCACTCAGGATAAAACATCAACACCACCAAAACAGCAATTTGAATGAGGATAAAAGGCAAAACGCCTCGATAAATATGAACAGTCTTTACCTCTGGCGGTGAAACACCCTTGAGATAAAACAAGCTAAACCCAAAAGGCGGCGTAAGAAAGGAGGTTTGCAAGTTCATAGCAATCAAAATAGCAAACCACACAGGATTAATCCCAATAGCATCTGCAATAGGCACTAAAATAGGAACGATGATGTAAGAGATCTCAACAAAATCAATGAAAAACCCTAGCACCAAAATAGCAATCATAGACAAAATAATAAAGCCCCATTTTTCCCCAGGAAGGCTTAACATAAACTCTTCCACAATCTCCTCACCACCGGTATAAGAAAAAACCATCGAAAAAGCAGTAGCACCAATCAAAATCCCAAATACCATAGCGGTTACTTTAACGGTCTCTAAAGCCGCTTCATGAAGCATCTTAAAAGAAAACGTGCGGTATAAAACTGCAAGCCCTATGGCGCCAATACACCCTACTGCCGAAGACTCCGTGGGCGTAGCGATCCCTGCAAAAATAGACCCGAGCACCATAACAATTAACACCAAAGGAGGAATAACAGCCAAAAGAGCGTTAAGCACTTGCTTAAGCTTACTTTCTTGACTCACAATCGTAATAGGTGGCGCAACTTCTTTTTTAATAAAAGCAATCACCAAAATAAAAAGAATATAAGCTCCCACCAAAGCAAGGCCAGGAAAAAGGGCGCCTTTAAACAAATCTCCTACGGGAACTTGAAACACATCCCCTAAAATAATCAACACAATCGAAGGCGGAATGATTTGGCCCAAGGTGCCTGCGGCACAAATGGTTCCTGTGGCAAGTTCTTTGTTGTAGCCGTATTTAAGCATAACCGGTAACGAAATTACTCCCATCGCTACCACGCTTGCCCCTACAACACCCGTAGACGCAGCCAAAAGTGCTCCCACGAGCACGGTGCTAATAGCAATGCCGCCACGAATCTCCCCAAACAAAAAGCCCATGGATTCCAAAAGACGTTCGGCCAGTTTGGTTTTTTGCAAAATAATACCCATCAAAACAAAAAGTGGGACTGCCATTAAGATGGTATTTTGCATAATAGAAAAAACTCGAAATGGCATGAAGCCAAACATATCTTTCCCAATACCAAACCCCTCTGCGATGGTTCCACCGTACTGCAACGATTCCACCACGCCACCAATCATGGCAAAAAACACCGACACCGCCCCAAAGGTAAACGCCACAGGAAACCCAAGTGCTAGCATTGCCAAAGCGGCAAAAAACATGATAATGCCTACCATGATTATGCCTCCTTAGTTGGGCAAGAATGGGCCCGGTAAAGATTAATGTTTTTAATAATAAAGCCAAGATTAATGAAAAGCAAAAGATAAAAGGACAACGGAATCATCCCTTTGATAATCCAACGAAACGGAAGTCCGCCAGGATCACCACTGCCCTCATTACTACGATAAGCTTCTAACACAAACTCTGTTGAACCTGTAGCAATCAACACAGAAATGGGAACGATGAAAACAATCGCACCAAATATATTAATCAGTGCTTTTCTTTTTGGCTGAAGCCTGTCGTAGATAACATCAACGCGAACGTGGGCATCTTCTTTGAGTGCGTAAGAGATGCCAAAAAGAATAATCAGAGAAAAGAAGTGCCACTCAAGCTCTTGCATTCCAATGGAACCCGTTTTAAAAAAGTACCGCATTACCACGTTGTAAAAGACATTTAACATCATAATGCTCATCAAAATTCCACACGCATGACCAATCCAATTGGCGAGCGTATCAAAAAAACGCTCCATTCGCTCCAACATTCAATCTCCCTACCTACTTGCAATTTCACTGGTTTTTTTCCATAGCCTTTACATGTAATGCTATGGAAAAAAACCAAAAGGCCTCAAAAGGCCTCTTGGCGCCAATCCTAAAGATTGTCTTTAAGGTAATCAAAGTCCGACATTTTAGTCCAAACACGAACTTTTTTCAAGTATTGCGCCTGAGACTCCATGGCTTCTTTAAAAAGAGGATTTGCATCCGACATCTCTTTGAGAAGCTTTTGGTTGGCTGCTTTCATGGCATTCATAATCTCTGGAGAAAATGTTTCAATCTTGATGTGAGGAAATTCTGTCGCAATTTGCGCCCATGCCTCAGAACTCTCATGGTAGTTGAGTGCATACATGTCATACGCAGCGACACGCATAGCCACGCGTAGCATCTCTTTGTATTTTTCTGGGAGTGCCTCGTAAGCTTTTTGATTTACCAAGTACTGAAGTTCAGTTGCAGGCTCATGCCACCCTGTATAGTAATATGGCGCCACTTTGTGAAATCCAAGCTTAATATCCATACCTGGTCCAACCCACTCAAGGGCATCAATGGTTCCCCGCTCAAGAGCTGTGTAAAGCTCACCTGGTGCGATGTTAGTAACCACCGTACCAAGTTCTGCTAAAACCTCTCCTGCAAAGCCGGGGATACGCATTTTGAGTCCCTTTAAATCTTCAAGAGTTTTGATTTCTTTGCGAAACCAACCACCCATTTGCGCACCTGTGTTTCCGCCTGGAAAAGAGTACATGTTGTGTGGCGCATAGGCTTTTTGCATAAGCTCCATGCCTCCACCATAGTAAAACCACGCGTATTGCTCAGGTGCCGTCATGCCAAAGGGCATGCTCGTAAACGGCAGGAGGTTAACGTCTTTCCCCTTCCAATAATAAGAAGCAGAATGGGCCATCTCATATTGCCCCGCCTTAACCATGTCCAACACTCCAAAAGGCGATTTGTGCCGATTGGCTGAATCAATGCGAATGATAAAATTGCCATCACTCATCGTCTCAACCATTTTGGCCATACTCTCAACCGAAGTGGTAAAGGGGTGCAAGGTTCCGCCCCATGTCATTGCCAACTTCCATACAATTTTGCGCTCCGAAGCGCTTGCGCTCGTGAGCACTGCAACAGCCAACACAAGTGTGGCAACAATGCGTCTCCAATATTGCATTCTTTCTCCTTTACATGTAAAGTGGTGTTCAATACGTATTGTAGAAAGAAATAGCCAAAAAGTGACAAGATTGCTCTATTTCAAGGGCAGGATTCCCTGTATTGTTTCATTATGAAACAATACAGGAGTATTACGCCTTTGGAGGGTTGAACAAATAGCCGATATCCACTACTGTTTCAATGTAATTTTCGGGGATTTTTTTTCGTAATCTGCGAATAAGTGAGCGTATGGAGTCCAGGCTGGCAAAGTTTCCTTCCCAAACGATTGATTGTATTTTCTCATAGGAAACCACCTTTCCTTGGTCACTCAAGAAAAGCCCTAGCAAAAGACGTTCTTTTTTGGAGAGCCGTTCACGCTCCCCTTGGTGCTCTAAAATGCTCGACAATGCATCAAAACTATAGCTGTCACCAAAGGTAACAATATCGTTGGTGACATTGCACAGTTTTTCAATTTTTATCTCCAGCTCATCCACAAAAAAAGGTTTTTTAATGTAGTCACTGCAACCAAAATGGTATGAATCACGAATGGTTTCAAGCTCGACACTGGAACTAATAATAATTACAGGGGTATAAGGATAGTACTCTCGAATACGTTTTAGCAATTCAATACCATCAAGTGAAGGGACATTAATATCCAACACATAACAACCATAGCCATTGTCCACCGCCTCATAAGCAGCAGCTCCATCCTCAAAACTATCCACGTCAAAACCCTTGGCACTAAGGCGCTTGGTAATGGTAGCATTGAGTCTCGTGTTGTCTTCCAAGAGTAATATTTTCATAGGGGCATTATAGTCCAAAAAACTTTAAAAGAGTTCTTGCAAAACTCAAGATTGGCTCTCAAGGTAACGGCCCAAAAGCTACATCAAATGCTCTTCAGTAGAAATTCCTTGCACCTTTGGTGCTTTTTCGACCCGTTCACAGTTGGGAACCTCAACAATAAAAATCGCACTGTTTTCTCCATTGGCTACGCTAATGCGTCCTTGCATCTTATCTTCGATAATGACTTTGGCCATGTAGAGCCCTAGCCCAGTTCCTCCAGGTGTAGTTGTAAAATAAGGGTCAAAAACATGGTTGATAATGGAAGGATGGATTTCGCCTGCATCATCAATGATTTGAATCACCGTGGTGTCTTCATTACGATACACATTTATAGTGATAATTCCTACTTTGTCAGTTCCTTTATAGGTATTGATAATTTTCTTTTTGGCATTATTGATAATATTAAGCAAAACTTGCTTAAACTCGTTTTCGTACCCATAAACCATAATATCGCCAAACTCTGGCTTGAAATTTACAAACAGATTAATGTTCGAATAAAACACATGTCGCCCAATCAGTTCCGTGATTTCACTCAAGGCTGTTCGAACACTAAAACTCTTTTTTTGAGTAGAAGGTTTGAGAAAATTTCTAAAGTCTTTGAGCGTTTTGGACATGTATTGAATTTGGAGCATCGAATCTTTAACATACGCTTTGACCACATCATCGGTAAGCTCTTCGTTGTAATATGCCATCTCCATATCTTGAACGATGGCCGAAAGCTCCACCAAGGGTTCATTCCACTGGTGTGCGATAGCTGCTATCATCTCCCCCATTTCGGCAAGCTTTGACTGCTGAATCAAGAACTGTTTTTGCTGGATACGCTCTGTAATGTTGTCCATAATACACACTACACCCCCAACCGAGGCATCCGCATTGGAATAAGTGGCTTTATGCAGTACAAAATGCTGCATGGGACGTCCCGGTAGGTGCAATGTCGCCTCATCGACACTGCTTGCATTAGGATATTTTAACAGCATTTCATCCTTTAGAGCATGTTCCTTGGCCCAAGCAGAAGGAAAAAGATCGTAGATTGTTTTTCCCTTTATTTCCCATTTTGGAAGCTTTAAAAGCGTCGAAAATGCTTGATTGCACCCCATATATCTTCCTAAAACATCCTTGTAAAAGATGGGGTTTTTCATCGTATCTAGCAAGGTAGTAATAAACATCAATTGGCTTTTGAGTTCTTTTTCACTTTTGCGTCGTAGAATCACATTGGTTGCCAGTACAAAAGTTACAGCAGTCCCCGCCAAAAACAGAAGAACCAAGCTCCACACGAGAGATTTGTAGGTTTCATAAAATGAAAAAGGCTTGTTGTGAATTTCATGAAACCCGATATGCAACGGTATCTTTAATCCAAAACGCGCCAACTCGTTGTGATCAAAAAGATACACATTAGGACTGGTGTCAAGAATGGGTATTTCATCAGGAGATTTGCCATCAAGAATTTCAAGTGCCATTTTTGACGCTGCTTCACCTTGCGCCTTTGCGCTTGTCATTTTTCCTCCAACAACACCATGCCCAAGGTAAAAATCCCAAACACCAAAAATTGGAACAGAGCTCACCGCCCTTACCTCTTGCAAACTTTCTTTGTAAGTAAAGTATTTACCTGTGCTGTCTTTAAAAAGAAGGAGGAACAAAATAGCAGTGTTCTCAGGATTAAGAGTACTTACGCGTTCTTTAATGGCCAAAATATCCAAATTGTCTACGTATTCAAAATTAAGTCTACTGCTGTAATACGGAATGACTTTTTCTAGTTCGTGTTTAACAGCCAGTCCTGTTTCACTTTGGTCATTGAGCACAAAAATAGTTTGAAGGCCTCCATTCATGGCCAACATCAACTCTAGTGTTGAGGCGATATCCACCTCTTCAACAACGCCAGTAATTTTATGATTTAATCCTCGAAGCAATCTAGGGTGAAATCCGTTAATGCCTAAAAAAACGATAGGGGCGTTATGAAACACAGTGCTGTGGTGCATTAGCACAAAATCCAAAGCTGCGTTGTCTGCCGCCATAATTAAATCAAAAGTACGGTTAGGAAATTGCTCTTTATACAGGCGCGCCAAGGCGTCTAAATAAGCAGGGGTGTCGATGCGTTTTATATCCATATAAAGCGACATGATTTCAACATTTTCACGATTGGCAAAACTCTCATCAATGGCCAACGACATATCATCTGTCCATTTGTAACCCTTGTGGTATGAGTGCAACAAAAGCACTTCCTGAGTTTTACTCCCCGTAACCGCAAATGCTTTACATGTAACAATAAAAATAAGCGCCACCATTAGGCAATAGCGCATGAGAAATTTTTTAGCGCACAAAAAATGCCTCAGGAAACTGAACGATGGCTCCGTGTTCAGCAATAGCTTCCTCAGCAGTATGGTACCGCTCACTAAACAAGGGGCGATCATGATCAACTTCGTCTTCTTTAATTTCAAAAACCATGGTTTCATAAACAATGCGCTTGCCATCCCCGTCAAACCACGTGTGTCTGACAGGAGTGGCAATAGTTGAAACCAAATAGCTTTTTTCCCCAAGGGTAATGACATTTTTTAGTTCCAAATCACGCATTTTTAGCCTTTAAAAAAAGAGTTGATTAATCATTACTGCCGCAATCCCCAAGGGCGCAACATAACGAATGGAGAAATACCACACATCAAAAGCCGCTTTTGGCATATGATCTCCAAGTAATGCAACCAGTCTATCTTTTTGAAGCGCATAACCCACAAACAGAGCAACCAAAAGGCCGCCAAGCGGAAGGAGTATGGAAGAGCTTGAAAAATCAAGGATGTCAAACACCCCTTTCCCAAAGATTGTTGCATAACCCTTAAGCGTTTCCACATTAGAGATTAAAGCAAGTGTTCCTAAAACATAGGTCGTAACACCAAGTATGCTCAACGCTTGAACACGGCTTATTTTAAAGCGGTTAATCATATACATAGCAGTTGGTTCAACAATAGAGACAGCAGAGGTAATTCCCGCAAAAGCTAAAGCAACAAAAAAGGCAAACCCGATGATGTTGCCCAAAACACCAAGATCATGAAACAAGGGTGGCAACGAGATGAAGACCAAGCCCGCACCTTGCGCTGGCTCTGCACCAAAGCTAAAAATAAGAGTAAAAATAACCATCCCCGCAATCAAAGCAATGATAGTATCAAGGGCGGCTACAGAAAGCGATGAAGTCACAAGATTTGAATCTTTTGGAAGCGAAGCAGAATACGTCATGATAGTTCCCATTCCCAAAGAAAGGGTAAAAAATGCATGGCCAACCGCAGAAAGAATAGAAGTGGAAGTTACTTTGCTAAAATCTGGAATGAATAAAAATCTTAAAGAGTCCCCAAAACCATCCAGCGTCATGGCGTAAAAAAGCAAAAGAACCAATATCCCCACCAACAATGGCATTAAAACGAGATTAATACGCTCAATACCGCGTTTAATTCCTTGGGAGACGATGTAAAATGTAATAACAAAAGCAAGAGTAAAGAACAACATTTGACCCACGGTGTCCGTTGTGATCATTCCACCAAAAGCAGCCCCAGCTTCTTCGACCGAAGAAGGCAGTGTCGTAGCAGCCACATAGATGTATTTAAAAATCCAACCGATGACAATGGTGTAAAACGAAAGAATAATCACCCCAGTAAAAACCATAAAACCGCCGTATTTCCAGTATTGGCCATTTTTTTGCGGTAGTGTTTCAAAAGCAGAAACCGCATCGCCTCGACTCAATCGTCCCATTACCGATTCAGCCAAAAAGACCGAAAGGCCAATAAAAACAATCGTGAGCAGGTAAATAAACACGAATGCACCGCCACCATTTTCTCCTGTCATATAAGGAAACTTCCAAATATTTCCCAATCCAACCGCACTTCCTGCGGCCGCTAAAACAAACCCTACTTTGCTAAAGCGCTCACCATGCATCAGCATTCCTTTAAAATAAATTTTGGCCACCATGGTAGCATACCTAATCTTTTAGATTTATTGGAAAAAATTTATTTTATGGTGAAAAAAGAGGCAGAAAAGAAAATGTAACAAGTGGGCAAGAAAATAAAAAAATTGGGGGGGGTGATTCAAGAGAAGTAAAAAGATGGTGCGACCGATGAGACTCGAACTCATACACCTGTTGGCACTACCCCCTCAAGATAGCGTGTCTACCAATTCCACCACGGTCGCATGTTTCAGCCCAAATTTTGGGCTGAAGAAATATTACATTAAAGGATTTGCGTAAAGAAGGATTAATGCAACAACCAAAGCATAAATAACTTGCGCTTCAATCATCGCCAAAGCAATAAACATTGTAGTCAAGAGCTTTCCGCCAACCGCTGGGTTGCGTGCTGTGCCATTAATAGTAGCAGAAGCCGTGTTGCCCATTGCAATCGCACCACCAAAAGCAGCAATACCAAGAACAATAGCTGCGCCTAAAACAGAATACACTTTCAGTGTTTCGCCGTCACTCGCAAATGCAAACGATGCAAGTGCAAGCATTAAAAAAAGAACTTTTTTCATACAGTACTCCTGTAAATTTTTAACAAAGTCTGTTCGGATTTTATTCCCCTACTTACCACTTTGCAGGCGAAATTATACTCATGACATGATTAAAATCAGTTTAATTTGCTAAAAACCTTTGAGCAAATTAAACTGCCCACAAATGCCTACTTTAGCAAAGCTCTTTGGTAGGCATTTACAAAATATGGAATTTTAGTCTCGAACCATTTCTAGGCTAATTTTATGAGCTTTTTGCTCTAAAATTCGCACTTTCACTTGCTGTCCTTCGCGCAAATAATCATTAATGTTATTAACGCGTTCTTTGGCAATCTTTGAAACATGCAGTAATCCATCAATGCCTCCAGGCAGACCCACAAAGGCACCAAAGTCAACAATGCGCTTCACTTCGCCCTCAAACACTTGCCCTACTTCAAACACAGGAACCTCTTGGCTCTTTTCACGACTTCCACCTCGTCCACCACGTGGTCCGCCGCGACTATTGTCCTTTTGTGTAATCTCAATGATGTAATCTTTTGCAGCCTCAACTTGTTTTTTCTTACCGCCTGCTATTTTTACTTCGCCTTTTTCGCGATTTAAATCAATAGAAACCTCAAACCGTTCAATAATTTCCCGAATTGTTTTACCCGCTTGACCAATAATATCGACAATTCTGCTTGGGTCGACGCTAAAGAGTTCAAGTTTTGGTAGTACTTCTTCATTGAGCTCAATTTTTTTATCTGCTTCTTCCATAATGTTAAGAATATGAGCCCTAGCCTCTTTGGCTTGATACAGTGCTTCTTTTAAAACAGAAAGCTCAATGCCACCAAGCTTAATGTCCATCTGCAACGCCGTGATGCCTTTTTTCGTTCCTGCAACCTTAAAATCCATATCTCCGTCATGGTCTTCCAATCCCATGATGTCTGTTAAGATAGCATACTTCTCGCCTTCAAAAACCATTCCCATGGCCACACCCGCCACTAAATCAATAGTATCAATGCCAGCCGCGCGCAAGGCCAATGAGCCACCACACACCGTTGCCATAGAAGAAGAGCCATTGGATTCAAGAATTTCAGAAACAAGACGAATAGTATGAAGTGCATTCATATCTACAGTTGGAACAAGTGCGCGCTTGGCAAGGTTTCCGTGCCCCAACTCGCGTCGTCCTGGAGGTCTAAGTGGGCTTGCCTCTCCTACGGAAAAGCCAGGAAAATTATAGTTAACCATAAAGGCATCTGTTTGAACTGATTTTTCTGTCAAAATGTCAAACATTTGCCCATCTTGATCACTTCCTAGTGTCACCACTGCCAATGCTTGCGTCTGGCCCCTTGTAAAAAGGCAAGAACCGTGCGCCTTGGGTAAAATATTGGTTTCAATAGTAATGTCACGCACATCACGCAATCCCCTACCGTCTGCCCGTACACCTTTTTGAACAATTTGTTCACGCACAACTTTCTTTTTATATGCTTCCAATACGCTCATAACCAACTCTTTGCCCCAGCCCTCTTCTTTGGCTGTTTCATCAGAAAGAATAGCATTAAGGATTTTTTTGAGCTCTGTTGCACGCTCGCTTTTAGCCATTTGATTAATGGCTTCAGCTACATCTTGCTTGTAGAACTCATCAATATAAATAAAAATTGAATCATTTTCCAAGCTTTCTTTATATTCTAATATTGCTGTTTCTTTTTTAACAGGCGTGAATGCTTCTTCGTAAGCGCTTGCAGCTCTCGCAATGGCTTGTTGTGCAAAACCAATTGCCTCCACCATCCGCTCTTCATCAAATTCGTTGCTTTTTTGGAGTCCAATAAGCCCTCTTCCAAGTGCTGGGTCGATCATGGGATCAATAGCTGCCATGGGGACAGGTTCCGTATCTATGCTTGGCAAGGAGCGCATTTCAATCATTAGCAGCTCTTCTTTGGTGCCTGCAACATAAAGATCCAAGACACTCTTTTTCAAATCACTATTGGAAGGATTAGCGACAAACTCTCCATCAATACATCCAATTCGCACCCCCGCTACGGGCTTGTTTACAGGAATATCTGACAAAAATAGAGCTGCAGAAGCGGCGTTAAGTGCAGCAACTTGCAAGTCCACTTCGGGGTCACACGAAAGAACAAAAAGAACAATTTGTGTAGGATAAGCATAACCCTTGGGAAACAAAGGGCGTAAACTTCGGTCAATAATGCGAGAGGTTAACGTTTCAAAATCCCCAGGTTTTGTTTCTCGCTTAATATAGCCACCAGGGATTTTTCCTGCGGCATAAGTCTTTTCAATATAGTGTACTGTTAGTGGCAAAAAGTTTTCTTCTACTTGCTTGTCGTCTCTTGCTACTGTTGCCAAAATCACCGTATCCTTAATGGTTAACAGCGCCGCACCTGAAGCATGTCTGGCCACTTTTCCTACATCGTATATTTCCGTTTGATTGTTTACTTCAATAGAATACTGCATGTTCTTATATCTCCTGTTTTTTGAAATGGCAAATAATTTGAGCTACTTTCAATAATGGCTTTTACTTCCTCTTGTGTAAGCGGCGCATGATCGCGATAGTAAAAATCTACATCAACAAAATTAGCAACACGAAAGACGGTAAAAATCTCGTCCACCACAGCTTCTAGACCTACTACAACATTAGAAGCAATCACAGGTGTCGCATACGAAACGGATCTTGCGCCCGCACCAATGGCGGTCTTGATACATGTAAGGACCGTTAGCCCTGTTTCGCACCCTTCATCCACCAAGAGGACATTTTTGTCCTTCAGGGAATCAATCAAGTCTCCTTTTCTGTATTTATAAACATATTTTAAGACCTTTTCTTCGTATTTGCGATGCGCTTCTCCATAAATAAAGTCTAAGTTAATACCAAAAGATTCCACCAGTTCAGTATGAATCACAATCTCTTCTGTCTCGCTAACCATAGCAATCTGGCACTCTGGGTTGTTAGGTGCATACACAGCCTCTGTTAGCAACAGATCGTACCCCAGTCCAAGTTTTTTAGCAACAGCCTCTGCAATAGGCACGCCCTCTGCAGAGATGGCCACCAACACCCAGCCCTCGTGACACATTTGATGCGCAGGAAGGATGTCAATTATTTTTGAAGCTGCCTCATTGCGATTTTCAAATCGTAATGCTTCAGAATTTAAATCGTACAGCATGGCTTTCTTCTGGGAATTGTTTTAAAATTTCTTCGTCTGAAAAAGAAAATCTGTATTTTTCCATATACTCTTTCAAGGTCTCATACGCAAGATTGATACAGACCATTTGCGCTTCTTCGGCTACGCTATCTTGGTGATGTTTTTTTGCTATGTCGCGATATTTTGCCTTCAACTCGCGAAGAGAGATTAGTGGTGGCAAATTTAAAATCTCCAAAGCTGCGCGTATTCTTTCTGACGGATTTACATGGTTAAGCACTAACGTTCTGCCTCCACAGTATGTTCGTATTGAACTGCGCCAATAGGGTAAAAATTAAACATAATATAAAATCCTCTACGATTAACCGAATCCGAACCTGCACTTGTTAGCTTTGGGGTAACGCTTTCTCTATAAATAAAAGTGTAATCCCAGCATTTTTTGGAAACTTTAAGACCCAATCGCCAAGAGCTCAAGTAGCTCTCCTCAACATCATAATTAACTGAACCAAAAGCATTATAGTATTTTCCTAGTGTTGTTTCAAAGGAGGCAGTCAGATAGCTTTTTCTTGCATCTGTTTTTTCATCCAAAAATGTATGCGAAAAAGAAAACTTATGAGGCGAAGCATTCCAACCCACAGAAGACTGAACCCGAGAAAATTTTTGAAACTCATGGGAATATTTAAAGTCATTACGCAACGTCCATGCTTCCGAAAGATAGACGGCAATACTATTCTCCAAGTCACCATATTTGTAAAGTGACTTTTCGAGATAATAGGGTTGCCGCACGGAGTGACGCAAACGTTTTTTGCCCATATCATCATAAAAATACTGAACCAACTTGGCTGCAACACTTTCAACTTCATGTCCCGTGGAAATAAAATTATTAATCTCAACACCGCTATCTTGTTCAATGATACGTTCAGAAATTTCCCCATGATCAAAACTAGGAACCGTATAATCGAGGCGTACATTCATAGTATGATAAAACGTTTCATACGCTTTTGCTAAATCAATATAGGCAGAAAACTGATGGTAATTTCGATAAAACGTCTCCGAATTTTTCCCTCTTTTGTTGTCGTATTGCACATAGGTAGCGTAAAAGTTTTCGGATACACTCAAACGCAAGAAATCATCAAACAGCGCCGTATAAAAGGTCAAAGGGGCGTTAATTTCATACTGACGCGCGCTAATGCCTTTGTCGCGTGTGTAATTATGAAATTGAGAATCTACAGAATAGACTAAATTTGGAATAAAAAAATAGTTTGAAAAACGATGATAGTGCAATGTTGGAAGTTCTTGAAGGGTTGTGTCGTTGTTAATTTTTTTTGTATCAATATAATATTTCGCATACAAACCAAGGTAATCATCTTCTTGACTCAAATAATAATTTAATCGTGAAGTTATTAGTTGATTAGATGCATCGCTCTCTGAGGTTTTAAGGTTAAGGTAATCAATATCGTTTAAGTATGTAAAGTCTAGCCAGAGCCCATCTCTTGCTTCTTTCTTTAACAAGTGGCTTATAAGACGTGATCGTTGATATTGAGCTTCAAGACCATAGTGCTCTTTGTTTTTAAGGTTTTCTTCTTCTGCATACGCACTTTTTTCCTTAAATCCACCTAGGGCAACATGCCCTTTAGAATAAGGTGAATCCACAAAACGCAACGTCGAATACAAGCCCTCCCCTCGATTGGTTCTAATTTGCGGGTTTAACTCCAAGTCCCAATTATCATGAGGTGCAATGTAAATAGGCTGCTCGTAAAACAACCCCTCTTTTTTTCCATAGCTTATCATAGGGATTAAAAGACCAGTTCGTCGTGTCTTGTCTGTAGAAAAAGCGAAATATGGGAGGTAAAAAACGGGGACATCTTGAATATAAAAAAGTGTGTTGTAAAGGTGCAAAAAGCTAGTTTCACGATTAAGCTTTCCTTCCGAAAAACCTATTTTCCAGTCTGGATTTTGCACGTTACAACTAGAAACTACTGAATTATCTGTCACAAAATAAGCAGGACCACTGATAGCAGATTCACACTGCATCCACACATCACTACGCTGATCATAATAAAAAAAAGGTTGGTAATCACCTTCGTCGGTTTTGAGGTTTATTTTCGCGTAGTTGCTTTGGCTTGACTCGTACACGCCTCGCAAAACACTTACATTATCAAAAAGCTCCAATTCTCCTGTTTCTTCGTTATAGACAGCGCGATCAGCACTAAGCAAATAGCGCTCACTGTAAACCAACACCTCCCCAGACGCTTCGACCCATTCTCCGTTCTTGGTTACTGTATTGGCAAGCAATTCAACATTTTCAACCTTGGCAAATACAACACAAAAAGAGAGTGTGCACAGCAACACAATTCTTTTAAGCATTGATAACAAGGGTTCCCGCCACTTTATCATGCCATGATTCACGCTTGGGGTTAAGTGCTGCCCAAATAAATCCTAAGTAAAAAATCGTCTCACTGAGCACGCGCACCACAGCCCGTAAAAGTGATTTTCCCAAAGAAGGATTATCGATGTCGTAAACATAAATCACTTTAATTTTTGCAATCATTTTACCTGGCGTTGCACCATACATCCACACAAAAAAACTTTGGTAAATGACTTTAAGCAAGATCACATACATCACCATGGTGTTCATAATAAGAATGGTCTGCTCCACATCCGCCGCATTGGAAAACTGGCTCCAATACACAGAAATAAACAGTAAAGAGACGAGCAATTCATCAATGACAAACGCAAGAGTGCGCATAGGCAAAGAAGCTAGCGTGACATTCTCTTGCTCAAACCGCTCAACAAGTTCTTCTTCACTCATTGTGCCAACGCCTGATACGCGATGTCTTTGCGGTATTGCATTCCTTCAAAATGAATGTGCTTACACAGAGTATACGCGCGCTTTTGCGCCTGGGCAACATCCTGGCCTACACCAATGCACAACAACACCCTTCCCCCCTTTACATGTAAACCTTTTTCAAAGGAGCCACCCACACCCGCATACGCCACATGTGCCCCCTCAATCTCCACCTCATCAATAGTGATGGGAACTTCAGGAGAACTCTTATAGGGGTAATGTTCACTCGCCACCACAACTCCCACGGCCACACGGTCATGAAACGCTACATGTAAGGTTTTTAAATCCTTAGTTGCCGCCTTATAAAAAAGCTCTGTGGCCGATGTTTTTAAAAGCGGCATCAACACTTCACACTCAGGGTCACCAAAACGCACGTTGTATTCAAGGACAAAGATTTCACCCTTTACAATCATAAGCCCAATAAAAAGCACTCCGCAAAAGGGCGCATCGATCGCTTTCATCCCTTCAAGGGTTGGCTCAACAACGCGTTTTTTTACTGCATCATAAATCTCATCATTTACCAAAGGTGTTGGCGCGTATGCTCCCATTCCACCCGTATTTGGTCCTTTGTCACCATCTTTGAGACGTTTGTGGTCTTGGGCTGCTGGCAGTAAAATATACTCGTCTCCATCACAAATAGCAAATAAGGAAAGTTCAAATCCATCTAAAAATTCTTCCACAACAACGCGTGCGCCTGCAGCGCCAAAGCTTTCACCGCTTAACATGTCGCGTACTGCCACTTTGGCTTCGTCTTTACTTTGCGCGATGATGACGCCTTTTCCAGCACATAAGCCGTCTGCCTTTACAACAACAGGCACGCTGAGTGTCTCAATAAAAGCGCATGCTTTATCATAAGAGTCTGTTTGCAAAAAGGCGGCGGTGGGAATGTTGTTGGTGGCCAAAAATTCTTTCATAAAAATTTTAGAGCCCTCAAGTCTTGCGGCTGCTTTAGAGGGGCCAAAAATAGTTAAGCCATGTGCATGAAATACATCCACAACCCCTTCTGTTAGTGGCGCTTCTGGACCAACAATCGTTAAGCCAATAGCACGCTCTTTGGCAAACAGCGCCAACGTTTCAAAATCAGTAATATCAATATTCTCACCAAGGCTACTCGTAGCCCCATTACCTGGAGCAAAAAAGAGAGTGTTTTGTGGAGTGTCTTTCAATAAAGCAAGTCCAATGGCATATTCGCGTCCGCCATTTCCGATAATCAAAATATTCATACGCCTTACTCCAAAAAAAAATAGCACCCTTGCCAGTGGCAATGTGCTAAAAAGTGAACCCAAGCGGCCGTTCCGTCAATGTCATTGGCCCTATTTAAGCCAACATGGCAAAAATGACACACTCTTTAGGCTGCAATTTCTCACCCTTTGAAAGGCTCAAACAAAACCACAGTCACACCAAGTATGCACGCTTTCCGCCCCTACTAAAGTGTTGGACCCTCATCTGTACGGGTATCGCACCGCCCAGGCTCACTAGTAGTATATTATAAGGGATTTTTGCTTAAGTCCACGTATAACTCTTGCGCCAAAGAAACACAGGCTTCCACGGTTTGAGAGGGAGCGATGTGTGAAAAAATGGTTTCAGGAAAGGCGTTGGCTGTTTTAATGCCAATACTTACCGCCTGCCACGAAGGCTTCCACTCAAAACAGTTCAAAAAACAACACACACTTGAGGGAGAGGTGAAAATAAAAACACTTAGTTCCGCGGGAAGCTCAAGGGATTGACACGGAACACACACTGTCTCGTAAGCCACCATTTCCCACACGTAAACCCCAGCGCTTTTCAAGACGCCAGCAACATCTGAAACAACCTCTTTTGCCCGAGGAAATAGAATATTTTTTGCCCTAAGATGCGGCGCTATCTCTTTAGCGAAAGCATCCCCATAGGCTTCTTTGGCTACATGTATAACACGAGCACCCGTTGCCTTGGCGGCACGTTTTGTTCCTTCTCCAATAACATACACTGGCAAATGGTGCCAAGAAATCTTGGAAGCTTCAAGGGCCGCAATTGCGTTTTTGGAGGTAAAAATAACCGCATCGAAGGAGTCGCACGAAAAAGAAAGGGGAAGAAAACGCACCCGAATCACCCCGAGGTGCTTAACCCCAGGATGAGACGTTGTGCCAAGCAGGTAAATCAAGCCTACTCCCACTCAATAGTAGCAGGGGGCTTACTTGAGATATCGTACACCACACGATTAATACCATCTACTTCATTAATAATGCGACGGCTAATGTTTTCTAAAATATCGTGGGGGATATGTGCAAAGGTGGCTGTCATGCCATCAGTTGCTTCAACGATGCGTACGCACACGGTGTTGTCGTACGTTCGGTTGTCCCCCATGACGCCAACGCTCTTGACGTTTAGAAGCACGGTAAAGGCTTGCCATGTTTTTTCATAATACCCTGTTGCGCGAAGCTCTTCTAGCATAACCACGTCTGCTTTACGCAAAATCTCCAAGTCTTCGCGGTTTACTTCACCCATGATACGAATCCCTAGACCTGGACCAGGGAAAGGATGGCGGTTTATCATCTCTTTAGGGAGCCCAAGCTCCAAGCCCAAAATACGCACTTCGTCTTTAAATATTTCGCGCAATGGTTCGATCAAGTCAAATTTCATCCACTCAGGCAAACCTCCCACATTGTGGTGTGATTTAATTGTCTTAGAGGGTCCCTTGACTGAAACGGACTCAATCACATCGGTGTACAAAGTGCCTTGAGCTAAAAATTCGATACCGTTATGTTTCTTGGCTTCTTTTTCGAAAACTTCAATAAAAGTCTCACCAATAATCTTGCGTTTTTGCTCGGGCTCAGTAATTCCCTTTAGACGCTCTAAAAAAATATCCGAAGCGTCCACTGTAATCAGCTCTACCCCTAAACGCACCTTAAAAGCAGCCTCGACTTGGGCGCGCTCATTGGCGCGCAGTAGTCCGTTGTCTACAAACACCGGCACCAACTGGTCTCCAATCGCTTCGGCGAGTAGTGCTGCTACCACAGAACTATCAACACCGCCACTCACACCACACAACACTTTTTTGGAGCCCACTTTGGCACGAATCTCTTCAATTTTTTCTTTTGCAAAAGAGCCCATATTCCAAGTACTTTCGCACCCGCAAATGTATTTGGCAAAGTTTTTAAGCAGTCTACTGCCTTGTTCAGTGTGGTACACTTCAGGGTGAAATTGAAAGGCGTAGAATTGTTTTTCTTCATGTGCAATGGCTGCATAAGGAGAGTTGGCACTGGTGGCGATTTTTTCAAACCCTTCAGGCAAATGCTCCACTTTGTCCCCGTGACTCATCCAAACAATCTGCCCACAACCTGTCTCTGCAAAAAGAATATGATTGCCCTCAAGCGTTAGCTCTGCTTTGCCGTATTCATGGTGACTAGCAGCCACAACACTCCCGCCAAAATGCTGTGTCATCAGTTGCATGCCGTAACAAATTCCTAGCATAGGAATGCCAAGATCAAAAACACCTGAATCTGGGTAGTAAGCATCTTTAGCATACACCGAAGCAGGGCCACCGCTTAAAATTAATCCCTTGGGAGCACGCGCCTTAATGGCTTCTAGCGGTTCGCTGTAAGGTACAATCTCGCAATAAACGCCGTTTTCTCGCATCTTACGCGCAATGAGTTGCGTGTACTGTGAGCCAAAGTCTAAAACGAGGATAGGTACGTCTTTCATTTATTTCCTTATTGGTGTGTTAACCAGACGATGTGCGCCAAGACTCTCGCGTCGATGCAAGGCGTGGCGTAAAATCTCCTGCGAAGCTAAGAGCCTCAGCCTCAGCAGTTTTCCAGTGCGACATTTTAGCATGTCTTGGACGCGATTCAAAGCCTCTTCCATTCCACCCACATTGCGGACAATGCCTGCATTTTCCCACATCAATAGACGCAATGCATTTTTCTTTTCTTTGTCGCCCTCACACTGCAATACTTCTTCTTTACATGTAAAGGTTTTAGCTATCAAGGTGGGCGCACTATAGGCAATAGCATTTGCCACGCGCGCCGAAAACACCAACCCTTCCAAGAGCGAATTGCTTGCCAGACGGTTAGCCCCATGGACTCCTGTACACGCCACCTCGCCTACCGCATAAAGGTTTTTAGCGCCCAAAACGCGTCCATCCAAATCCGTAGCAATACCTCCCATCGCGTAGTGAAACGCAGGGGAAATAGGAATGTGCGTACAGGGAACATCAACACCTTCATTTTGCATCGCAAAATAAATACTAGGAAAGCGTTTTGCAAAAGCTGGTTTATCTAAAAAAGAGACGTCTAAAAAAACTTCTTTTTTAGTGGTTTGCTGGTAATCAAAAATCGACTGGCTCACCACATCCCTTGGAGCCAATTCACCCGCGGAGTCATACTCAAACAAAAACTGATGACCCGCGCTATCTACAACCTTTGCACCCTCGCCCCTTAGGGCTTCACTAAGGAGCTGTTTGCGCACTCCTTTGCCTTTGACGTATACCGTCGGATGAAATTGCATCATCTCCATGTCTTTGAGTGCCAATCCATGCTCCAAAACAATGCCTTGCAAATCTGCACTGATGGTGCGAGCATTGGTGTGAAATTCGTACAATGATCCCACGCCACCACTTGCTATCACAACATGATTAGCGTACGCACACGAAAGGCCCTCTTGGGTACGCATACGCACCCCGAAGCATCGGCCCTCATTTATCAAAAGATCCACCACTTGCGTGTTATAAAGCAACGTAGTTTGCAAATGACGCATAAGATGCAAATGTATTTCTCGTCCTGTTGCATCCCCACCTGCGTGAATAACACGTTTATCACTGTGCGCGGCTTCTTGGGTGTAGAGCAATGCGCCTTGTTCGTTCACGTCAAATGCAAAGCCTTGAGCCATGAGGGCTTGGACTTTTTCTGGCCCCTCATGACACAAAATATTCACAGCTTCGGGATTACTACAATGAACTCCAGCCTCCAAGGTATCGGCAATGTGACGCGCGATATCCTCTTTGCTGTTTGCCACCGCAACACCACCCTGAGCATAAAAAGTATTGCATTCCCAAGGATAATCCTTACTCAAAACAAGCACCTTCATGGATGAGGGCAAATGGGCTGCGGTACTTAATCCAGCTATGCCCGCGCCAATGATGATAACATCGTACTGCATTAACGTGATTGTTCTTGAGGTTGTTCTTGTGGCGGTGCATAAGTAGGTGGCGCTTTGTACCCGCACCCTGCAAGAAAGAGCACCAAAAGAGATGGTATAATTAGTTTATGAAACATGTACGCGCGATTCTTAGTCATTTGAAAAACGATCCTTCTTTAATGCACCTAAAAAAAAGTGAAAGCTATCAAAAGCTCCTTGGGTTGTTGCCTAAAAGCATGGCGCAAGGGGTGCGTTTTATGTACAACAAAAACGACACACTTTTCTTTGTTTTGGAGCATCCTGGGTTAAAAATGGAATTCCATTATAAAACCACTTTGATAAAAGGGCTATTAAAAGAGTTGATTGCCCATGACCCAAGTTGTCGTTGCATTGAAGCCCAGCACATTCAAACTTTTGTGACCAACAAACCCCCTTTACATGTAAAGCCTTCTGCTCCCACGGGGCCTTTTTACAGCGAAGCCTCCAAGGGAGCATTTGTCAACCACGCCGCTTCTGGGGAACTGCATAGTTTATTTGAATCCATCCGCAAAACAATTCAATGCTCGCAACCCAACTAACCCACCTCCCTGACCAAGCAGGGGTGTATCAATTTTTTGACAAAGCAGGCCATTTACTCTATGTTGGTAAGGCAAAATCTCTCAAACATAGAGTCAAAAGTTATTTTCGCTTTTCACCTACCCTGTCCCCAAACCCCACCCTTTCGCCACGTATCTTAAAAATGATTAACGAAGCGGACGCACTACAATACATCCTCGTTCAAAGCGAACATGATGCATTTATTCTGGAAAATTCTCTTATCAAGCAACTCAAACCAAAATACAACATTTTATTGCGCGATGACAAAACCTATCCGTATATCTACATCGATTTAAGTAAGCCTTATCCCCGTTTTGACATCACGCGGAAAGTGATTAAGGGGAAGCATATTCGTTATTTTGGCCCGTTTTCTTCAGGAGCAAACGAGTTGCTCGGCGCCCTATACCTTCTTTTTCCTTTAGTGCAAAAAAGGGGGTGCGAACGGGCCAAAAAAGCGTGTTTATTTTTTCAGATGGGACGCTGTTTAGCCCCTTGTGAAGGTCTTGTTTCGTCCGAAACGTACCGTGATATTGTAGACAAAGCAACCAAACTGATTCACCGCCCTCGGGCTTTACAAGAAGCTTTGCAAGAAAAAATGGTCTCCTACGCTAGTGCATTGCATTTTGAAGAAGCAGCCAAACTACGTGACATGCGCCAACGGATTGTCTCCATGGAGCGTTTTACCCATTTAGATTTGGCCAAGCTGGAGGATTTTGATATTTTTGCTCTTTATAACGAAGGCGGTATTACTTGCGGATTGCGTTGGTGTGTCCGAGAAGGAAAAGTGGTTTCTTCAAACCATAGCTTCGCCCGCTCACAGAGTGATTTTGACCCAGAAGCCTTGTATCGACAATTACTGCTTGATGCCTACCCGCCCCAAACGCCTATGACAATAGGAACACTCTTTACCGCCTCCCCCCTTGAAGAAGCAAAAGCACTAGAGGCCATTTTACAGCAGCGCCACCAGCGTGCCATTTCCATCAAGCACCCAAAGCGCGGGGAAAAACACCACCTCATTACCCTCGCTCTCACCAATGCCAAAGAACTTTGCGCGCAACATTTGCGCAAACCTACTGTTTCACTCCAAGAGACCTTAGCGCGCTACTTTGAGTTCTCTCGGACTCCTGAGCATATTGAAATTTTTGATAATTCCCATTTGGGAGGAGAAGCAACGGTAGGGGCTATTGTGTGTTGGCGGCATGATGGTTTTGACAAAAGCGCCTACCGTCATTATCACCTAAACCATAAAGACGAATACGGGCAAATGCGGGAACTCTTAACAGAACGTGCATTGCGTTTTGAAACTCAAAATGCGCCTGATTTATGGGTCATTGATGGCGGAAAAACCCTCCTGGATTTAGCTCAAACTGTCCTTGAAAGCGCAGGGGTAAAGGTAGATGTTATTGCCATTTCAAAAGAAAAAATCGATGCCAAGGCCCATCGCGCAAAAGGTGCCGCAAAAGATATTTTACACACTGCCAAAGGCTCTTTTACCCTTAGTGCGCAGGATGAAAAACTGCAATTCTTCCAACGCTTACGAGACGAGGCACACCGCTTTGCTATCTCCTTTCACCGCAAAACAAAGCGCACGCAAGACAAACAGCACTCTCGGCTAAAGCAGTTGGGTTTAAGCGAAGGTGCAATAAAAAAGTTGCTTCTTTATTTTGGCACCTTTGAGGCAATCGAGCAAGCAAGTCATGAGGAACTTGTGTTGGTCAGTGGAAAGCGCGTTGCACACACGCTTTCTCAAAAGGAAGAATAGATTCTGTGGTGTTTCTTTATGCGTTGGTGCCAATAGCACTATTTATGCGGTAGTACAGCTCCAAAATTTCGCTCTTTTTTTCGATAAAACTGTTTTGATTTGCAATCAGATGCGCCGAAGAGTGCATGATGGTTTCCACAACTTCAAGGCCATTTTGCTTCATGGTTGCGCCCGTTTCCACCACATCAACAACCGCATCGCACATTCCCACTAGGGGTGCTAGCTCAATAGACCCGTAAAGCTTGATGATTTTGGCCGCAACAGCCTTGTTGGAAAAATGCTTTTTGGCTATATTTTCCATTTTGGTTGCAATGGTAATCTCTGGCATAGAGTAGTCCAACTGCTCCCCTTGGCGCATCCCCACACACACGCGACATTTGCCAATTTTTAAATCCAACAAATGTACCAATCCTAGCTCTTTTTCCTCGAGCACATCAAGGCCCACCACACCCAAATCTGCCGCTTGGTGTTGCACATACACAGGCACATCTTGATTGCGCACGAGCAAGAAACGAAAAGGAGAAGCATCCAGAATGAGTTTTCTGTCTTCAAAAACAAATCGCGTGTTAAAGATTGTTTCAAAAATTTCCAATGTTTCTTCGGCAATACGACCTTTTGGCAGGGCTACTGTTAACATAATTTCATCCTTCTTTTACTAATCCACTTTGAGAGAGTGCTTTTTGCATTCCACGAAAAATCAACGCTTTATCAAAAACAGAGTGTTTAAAAAAGCGGGAAAGAAACTTGCCATCTCCTCCCGTTAAATAGATATTTTTATCTTTACATGTATCGCTTAGCATCATAATAATTGGTTTAATAGCACCATAGCTGACCGCATCGGCTGTTTTTTGAGGAAGTGCGTCGAGGGCAATATTAGGATTAATGCGCACATTCAGTCTAGGAGAAATTGCAGCGTACGCCTCTTGCGTAGCGCTAAGACCAGGTAAAATATACCCCCCCAAATGCAACCCTCCCGACATAATATCTACCGTAATAGCGCTGCCCGCATCAATCACAATACCATCTTTTACCGTATAGCATGCTGCAACCCTATCGATTCCCATACCTTGGTAAATGGTATCAAATTCAAAATAAGGCTCCAGATCAACACAATGCTTTTTCCCTGCCAACCACGGCTTCACTGACGCATTAACATTAATGAAATAAAGAGGCTCTTGAGGAGAAAAGTGCTGAAACTCTGAAACCGAAATGGCCCAGATTCTTCCCTCTTTAAAAAAATGCACATTAGAGTTTCCAATATCACACAGGTACACGCCAAATCCTCCATCCATTTTTTTGCATCAGCGTTTGGGTTTTTGAGCAAACAGGCGCATTGGTCAAAAGAATTTTTACAAACACGCGGTGGTTTCTAAGCACCTCTAATCGTGCCACCAGAGCTTCAAGTTGCGCTGCTTCAGCACTAAGTATTTTTGTCTTACTTTCGCGCATCCACACACATATATAGCGCGCATCCAAGCCAACACCTACATAGCACTCAAGCCGCTTTCTGGAATCAAGTTCCCTTAAAGAAACAGGGGTCAAGGAGCGACACACCACACCTTTTGAAAGCAATGCATTAACAATGTGGTTCATCACAAACCAAGCACTATTGGTGATTTAGCGTAAAAGAGCGGTTATCCACAAACACTGTTTTGTGTGTTACAAAAGTTGGTGCATTAATTTCATCTGGTAATTTATACACATTCACCGTAGTCAGATCTAAATCAGTAGCAATTAAATAGCCACCTTTTTCCACAACATACACAAACTCGCCGTGCATCACACCTGAAAAAACAGCAAAAGGAAACTTGCGCTCCTTCAAAACATTCAAATCCGCATCAGCAAGCATAACACGACCATCTTTTGTGAAAACAAAAACCCTATTTTCAAGCACAATCACATCCTTAACATCAGCATCAAGAAAAACTGTTGCATTGGGGTTAATGGAGATAACACGCTTAGAAGTCGCTACCACCATTCTATCTGCAACAACATCCAAAAAGATAACATTGTTAAAAAATTGCTCACTGCTAATCACAACATCGCGCACCAGCGTAGCACTTTCGCGGTCAACAATAACAACCTTTCCGTCTAAGGTGGGAAACAACACCAACGAGGACAAAAAATAAGGTGCAGCAATGCGCGAATCTAGCGCATACACATTATCTTGTTTGTGGCTATAGCGAACCGTTCTTGTCTCCATGTCAATTAAGCTTAAACGGTTAGAAGCATCAACAACAGCGAGTGTATTATTATCCACAGAAGCAGAGGCCACCGTGTGCTCAAAAGTGTACTCAAAAACCGTTGCACCCGTCGCATCTAACACCAAAAGCTTTCCGCATGCGCTTGCAGCAATGAACCTTTCGTCAAACTCTCCAAGTAGCCCATACCCCTCAGGCAGGCGTACTTTTCCTAATCCTGCTTTGGTGATAATTTGTCCATTGGCAAGCGTTGCACCATAACGCGAGACGTCCGAAATAGACGCGGGAAGCGTTCCGTCGTAGCGCACCGAGCCTGCTACTTTTTCAGGTTCAAAGTTTTGGCGCTTTGTTTCGCATCCTAAAAAAAACAATCCGACAAGTACTGTACTAATAATTATGCGAAACATGCTTTATTCTCCCTGGAAGTGTTCAAGATTTTTTACAACATTTTGCAGTGGCGAACTCATAGAAATCGTTGAAAATTCTACTTTAGCTGCTTCTGGCTTTCCCTCTTTTAAAAGAAAGTATCCTCGCTGTAAAGCCGCTAAATTCGACAATAATCCCTCAGATGTTTCATGAAGCTGATAAGAGACCAGGTCGCGCAAAAGCACATCTACATCTGAAGCAAGGACAGCCTCAAGAGCGACTTGATCATTGCTATTAAGTGCCAATTTTGCTTCATAGGTATGGTAAAGCGCAGGACTTGTTTTCTTAAGCGTCTCAAGCGCGGCAGTGTCGTTTGGGTTTTGAAGCAAGACACGGTAGGCTTCATTAGAGGTAAGAAGTTGCTTAGTTTTAAAGGTATCCATTATGGCGTAACCCATGCCCAAAACGATGGCGATTGCCACAACACAGACTAGTAACCATTTGTATTTTTTAAAAAAACGTTCGCCTTTTATCATTCCTTCAAGAAATTGCTCTTCGGTACTCAAGCCTTGTTTGATTGCATCGAGGTTTTCTTTTAGTGCCACGCGCGTCCTTTGAAATTCGTTTTATTTTTGGGAAAGTATTGTAGCACACTAAAGGTGAGACAATTCTTTTTTAAAGCGCATTTTGCTACAATCCTCTAGCTCTAATTATAAAGAGTTTTACTTTCTATTTTTCACTACAGGTTTTAAGGACTAGCACTATGCATATTGATAACACACTTCTTTCCAAACTCGAAAAACTCTCCTCCTTAGAAATCGAACCCTCCAAGCGTGAGGGCATTATTGGACAACTTAGCGAGATCGTCACCTTTGTAGAAAACCTCAACGAACTTGACCTTGAATCCCAAGAAGCCACATTTACAACTGTTGAGGGCGGCACTCCTTTCCGTGAAGATATTCCAACAAATACGCCTGAGATTGTAGCAACCATCCTGCACCACGCGCCAAAAAGCAACCAAGGATTCTTTGTTGTTCCTAAAATTATTGAATAACTCTTTACATGTAACGCCCACTCAAAGGAACTTTCATGATTAGCATTAAAGCATTACTTAAGAATGTTGTTGCCTACAAAGCCTCAGACCTGCACCTCGTGAGCCGTAGTGAGCCGCAAATTCGCATCGATGGAAAGCTGGCCGGCTTAGACATGGAAAAGCTCGATGGTAAAGAAATTGAAGAGATGTGCTACTCACTTCTAACAGATAAACAAAAAAAAGAACTGGAAGAAAACAAAGAGCTCGACTTTGCTGTTATGTTTCCAGGGATTGGGCGCTTTCGTGCCAACTATTACTACACTATGAATGGCGAAGTAGCAGCTGCCTTTCGGATTATTCCCCTTGAAATCCCCTCCCTTGATGATCTAAAATCACCAGAAATTTTTAAACAACTCATTAAGCGTGAAAAGGGATTAATTCTTGTTACAGGTCCCACAGGAAGCGGTAAATCAACCACTTTGGCCGCCCTTTTAAACGAAATCAACCTTACTGAGAACAAACACATCATCACCATTGAAGACCCTGTGGAATTTGTTCACGAAAACAAACGTTCGCTGTTTTCACACCGCAACGTGGGAGATGACACTAAAAGTTTCGCGCGCGGCCTTAAATACTCCCTTCGCGAAGACCCCGATATTATCCTTGTCGGCGAAATGCGTGACCAAGAGACCATCGGCACAGCTGTTACTGCGGCCGAAACAGGCCACTTGGTGCTTGGCACCTTGCACACCACTTCTGCTATTCAAACCCTCAACCGCATTGTTGACAGTTTTGAAGGAGCAGAACAAGTGCAAATTCGTAACATGCTTTCTGTTTCACTCACAGCAATCATTTCTCAAAGCTTGCTTCCAAAAATTGGTGGCGGGCGCGTTGCGATTCACGAAGTCCTTATCAATAATGCCGCCATTTCTAACCTCATTCGCGAAAACAAGTTGCATCAAATTTACTCCCAACTACAACTGAACCAACAAAAAACAGGCATGATAACCCAAACCCAATCTATGATAAAAGCCATTAAGGCAAACCTTATTACCAAAGAAGATGCCGTGCGTTTTTCCACCCAGCCTCAAGAGCTGATGAACCTCATTGGCATTTAACCAAAGATATAAAAATGCCGATTTACCCACGTTACAGCTTTTTTAGCTTATAATTGAATTCAAATTACTGAAGGTATTTTTATGATTAAAAACAGCTCTGTTATCGAATCCATCTGTGAACTTGGAGATGAAACGTTTGCTAAGCTTAAATCGCTGAATGTCCCCCCTTATCCAAAATACTACTACGAAACGTTTATGGATGGTCTTTATGCGTCCAAAGATCAAGAAATGTTGGAGCTTTCTAAAAAATACAGCTACCTTTTTAGCTCCAATACTTCCCATGAAACCATCGCCGAAAACAGCGTCAGTCTTGCCAAAGAGAGTCTTCTTAAGTTTCAGGAGTCAAACACCACTATTCGACAAATCTCCGAAGAAAATGCGGTTGATCTTGCTTTGTTAAAAAACCAAACCAACCCTTCGCAAGCTACGGGGCTTTTTTCACTTTTTAGCACCTTTCAAGACCAAGTATTAAAAGAGTTGCAAAACGCTGAGGAGATTATTACTAGCCTTAGACGAGAAATTGAGATTCTTGAGCGCGAGTCCAATATCGATTCTCTCACCAAAGCTTATAATAAAAAGGCGCTTTTTATTGATCTTGAAGAGATGCTTGGCTTTGGTAAAGAAAAAGATTTGGATTTGTATTTCATTCTTTTTGATGCGGATGATTTTAAAACCATCAATGAGAATTTTGGACACATTGCGGGAGACAAAACGCTCATCTATCTTGCCAAACTTTTGCAAACAGCATTACGACGCGGAACACGCATCTATCGTTTTGGAGGGCAATCGTTTGTGGTTATTCTCAACCGAATTGAACGCGAAGATGCTCAAAAAACAGTACAGCGAGTGCTGCACGACACTAGCGAAAGTAAGCTTTTTTACAAAGGCAATAATATTCGCTTAACACTTAGCGGAGGCATTGCAGCTCACCGTTGTGGCGACACTGCTCAAAGCCTCATTGACCGCGCAGAAAAAAGCTTAAACCGTGCCAAATCTGATGGCAAAAATTGTTTTAGAGAAGAGTAAATTATGGAACACATTGTTTGGTTTGACATCATCACCATCTCTCTTATTTTGCTTTTGGGCTTCAAAGGCATCCTGAACGGATTTGTAAAAGAGACGTTTGGGCTTTTAGGAGTTGTTGGCGGTATTTTTATTGCTTCGCGCTACGCACAAGAAGCAGGCGCCTTTATTGACGCGTCCGTTTATGCTTTTGATAACAAAGCATCTCTTTTTTTAGTTGGCTTTATTGCACTCTTGCTTTGTTTTTGGATATTGTGTTTAATTGTCGGAAAGATTGTAGCTAAGCTGCTCTCTCTGAGCGCTCTTTCTGGAATTGATAAAATTGCTGGTTTTTTTGTTGGAAGTGCTAAAATATTTTTAGTCTTTTCTATTTTTATTGCTGCAATTTCTAATATTGATTTTGTTCAAAAGAAAATTGATGCGCACATGACCCAAAGTTTTATGTACCCCATTTTCATGGAAGTGGGCCAAAAAATTGTTGAGCTTCGGCCAGATGACTTTATTAAAGAAAGCCCATCTGAGACCTTGGCTCCCGACGCACCTAATGACACAAAGGACGAGGGATGACCATAGAAAATATGGAATATGACACACTATTGGATCGCTTTAAGGAAGTGCTTAAAATCAATAATCTGAAATTCACCAAGCAACGCGAGGTCGTTCTTAAAACACTCTATAACCACCATGAACATTTTACGCCAGAACACTTGTATCTGCTCATCAAAGACAAATACGGTTCTTTAAATGTTGGCATTGCAACAGTTTACCGGACTCTCAACCTTCTTGAAGAAGCCGAAATGGTCACCTCCATTACTTTTGGATCCCAAGGAAAACGCTTTGAATTGGCTACAAAACCACACCATGACCACATGATTTGCCGAAGCTGTGGGGCTATCACTGAGTTTGAAGATGCACTCATTGAAAAACGCCAAGAAGCCATCGCAAAAGAGCATGGGTTTAAACTCACCAACCACCTCATGCAGCTGTATGGGGTTTGTAAAACGTGTAAAAAATAATCTACAAACGAAGGAAAGTAAATTTTAATGTTTGACAATCAACTTGAACAACAACGTATTGAAAAAGCAAATGCCTTTCGTGAGTTAGGAAAGAATCCCTACCCTCACGCCCTTACCAAAGACACAACAACAGAGACCTTTAAGACGCACTACGCTTATGTCTGCGAAAGAGACCCTCAGTCTGACCAAAGCGCCACAAGCACCATCGCTGGCAGGATTAAATTTTTGCGTCATATGGGAAAGGCTGCCTTTGCTAAAATCGAGGACGAGTCGGGAATTTTGCAAATATACTTCAGTAAAGATGTGCTAGGAGAAACATGGTTTGGTCATGTGAAAAAACTTATTGAAGTAGGCGATATTATCGTCGCCTCAGGCTTTCCTTTTGTTACCAAAACAGGTGAACTTTCTTTACATGTAACCCATCTTGAACTCGCAACCAAGGCGATTGTCCCCCTTCCTGAAAAATTTCATGGCCTTCAAGACAAAGAGTTGCGCTACCGCCAGCGCTACCTTGATATGATTATGAATGGGCAAGTAAAGGACGACTTTAAGCTACGATCAAAGGTTGTTAGCATCATTCGGCACTTTTTTGAATCCTATGGTTTTTTAGAGGTCGAAACCCCTATGATGCACCCCATTGCAGGAGGCGCTAACGCTAAGCCTTTTGTGACACACCACAACGCTCTTGGCATCGAACGTTACTTGCGCATTGCTCCAGAACTTTACCTCAAACGCTTAGTGGTTGGTGGGTTTGAAGCGGTTTTTGAAATTAATCGTAATTTTCGCAACGAAGGCATGGATCATACACACAATCCAGAATTTACTATGCTGGAATTTTATTGGGCGTATCACACTTATGAAGATTTGATGGACCTTACTGAAACACTTTTTAACACTCTGCTTGATGCTCTCAATCTTCCAAAACACCTTCCTTTTGGCGAAGAAATCATTGATTTTTCAAACTCTTTTACGCGCATTCCTTACCAAGAAGCACTTGTCACCATTGGCGGTATTGACCCAGCTATTTTAAAGGATAAAGTAGCCATTTTGAAAAAGCTCTCAGCAGATGGCTTTGAAGCTAACCCTAAACTCTCTTTGGGACATTTGCACGCGGAATTATTTGATGCTTATGTAGAAGCAAAACTTATCAACCCTACATTTGTAACGCACTTTCCCTTAGCTATTAGTCCGCTCTCGCGCAAAAGCGATGATGACCCAACCATTGCAGAACGCTTTGAGTTGTTTATTGCAGGGCGCGAAATTGCCAATGGCTTTAACGAGCTCAATGACCCCATTGATCAATATGAGCGTTTTAGTGGTCAGCTTGAGGCTAAAGATGCAGGAGATGACGAAGCGCATGAGATGGATGAGGATTACGTTAGGGCCCTAGGATACGGCTTACCACCTACTGCGGGCCAAGGCTTGGGTATTGATCGCCTTGTTATGCTACTTGCCAACCGTCACTCTATTCGTGATGTCATCTTATTTCCTGCCATGAAGCCCTTACGAAAAGAAATTCAATCACAAGAAGAAGGAACCGTTTAATGAGCCCCTTAGAATCCCTTGACCCTGTTATTTATAACCTTATCGAAAAAGAATTAGTACGCCAGTGCGATCATCTTGAAATGATTGCGAGCGAAAACTTCACTTACCCTGCTGTTATGCAAGCCATGGGCAGTGTTTTTACCAACAAATACGCCGAAGGCTACCCCGGAAAACGTTACTATGGCGGATGCGAGTACGCCGACGAGGTAGAGCAATTAGCCATTGATCGTGCCTGCAAACTTTTTGGATGTACTTATGCTAATGTTCAACCAAACTCTGGCTCACAAGCCAATCAAGGGGTTTTTAATGCGCTTTTAAAGCCTTATGACAAAATCCTTGGAATGGATCTTAGCCACGGAGGTCACCTCACCCACGGCGCCAAAGTAAACAGTTCTGGCAAAATTTATGAGAGTTTTTTTTACGGCGTTGAACTAGACGGACGCATTAACTACGACCGTGTGCGAGATATTGCCAACATTGTCAAACCAAAAATGATTATTTGTGGTGCTTCGGCATACCCAAGAGAAATCGATTTTAAGGCTTTTAGGGAAATTGCCGATGAAGTGGGTGCAATTTTATTCGCTGACATTGCCCACATTGCTGGCCTTGTTGCCGCAGGTGAGCACCCTAGCCCCTTCCCTTATTGTGATGTAGTCTCCACCACAACCCACAAAACATTGCGTGGACCGCGTGGTGGCTTAATTCTAACAAACAATGAAGAAATTGCCAAAAAAGTGAATTCCGCCATTTTCCCAGGCATCCAAGGTGGCCCCTTGATGCATGTGATAGCGGGCAAAGCCGTAGGTTTTGGCGAAAACCTTAAGCCCGAGTGGAAAACTTATGCCAAACAAGTCAAAGCCAACGCGGCAGTTTTAGGCAAAGAACTCCTTGCACGAGGTTACGATATTGTGAGTGGCGGCACTGATAACCACTTGGTCCTCATGAGTTTCCTCAATAAACCTTTTAGCGGAAAAGACGCTGATCTTGCCCTTGGCCGAGCTGGCATTACAGCCAACAAAAATACCGTCCCAGGAGAAACAAGAAGTCCTTTTGTTACCTCGGGCATTCGCCTTGGTTCTCCTGCGCTTACAGCACGCGGTATGAAAGAAGCCGAGTTTGTTGTTATCGCTGGACTGATTGCCGATGTTCTTGATAATATCGAAGATGAAACTTTGCATGGCAAGATTAAAGAGCAAGTAAAAGCATTGGCTAGCAATTTCATTATTTACGCTCAATCTACTTACTAGGACAAGTATGCTCCCCATTGATACTTCTTTAATCAAAATCATCACTGACCACTATTGGATTAAACGAGATACGATTGTTCAAAAAATTGCCTACAAAGAGCGTACTTTTTTTGATAAATTTGAACGCATTAATGAGCCTTTAACGCGTGCTATTATCAAGCAACATGAAGACCGTGAAATCACGGTCGCCCATTCGCTAATTAATCGGTTTGATAAAGTAGAAAATATTGTTTTTGATTACAATGGGCGCAACACTGAGCGCTTTTGGCATCGGGCACAGTTGTTGCTTAGAGAAGAGGGGTTTATTAATTTTACTGCCTATGAAAGCAAAACTCCCGGGCATTTGCATTTGTATGTTCACAAAGGGCACACTACCTTGCAAGAGGGTGAGCAGATTGCTAAAATGCTCTCCATGAAACTCGGTCAACGGCTTCCAAGAGAATGGCGGATGTTTCCAAGTTCAGACTTGCCAAAAGAATTTAATATTTTGGCACTTCCTTACACCCTGTACCAAAAAGAACGTGGCGCTTCATGGTCGAAGCATATGTAGTGATTTTAAGGAGAAAAAATGGAAGATAAAAACGAGCTCAGCGATATTGTTCTTGATAAAGACGATGGTGCTAAAGGAATGAAACTAAAGCGCATTTTAGTAATTGCTGCTGTGTTGGTATTGCTTTTTTTGGTAGTGCTAATCATTATGCGAGCCCTCAATAAGCCAAGCCCAGAGCAAGAAGCGCGACTCATCTTGCCTCCTGAACCACAAAGCACTACTGCGCCAAGTGTCGCTGAAGAGAAACTTTTTCAACAAGTCCCCATTATTAACGAAGAGCCCAAAGAAAGCTTTGAAGATATGGTGAAAAAACTCAAAGAAAAAGAGCTAAACCGCACTCCTGAAGCAGCTCCAAAAGTACCTCTTAGTGAACCTGAGCCTCAAGAGGTAGCCACACCAACTCCACCTAGACCTGTGGCACCTGTTGCGCAACCAACGCCAGTACCAAGCACACCTCTAGTGCAACCTCGGGCAGAAACTGTGGCACCCAAAGGTGATCACCTTGCCACCTCTGGTATTTACATTCAAGTGGCTTCGGTCACACGCACAAATCCTGATGCAGCTTACTTGAAATCCATTCAAGATAAGTCTTTTAACTACCATCTTTACCGCACCACCGTTGGCGAGCAAACACTTACCAAGGTTCTTGTGGGCCCCTATGCAACCAACGAAGCAGCACGTGCCGCCTTGGTTAGTGTCAAACAAGACCTTAGCCCTAATGCCTTTATTTTTAGAGTGCCCTAGTGTATTCCCGCCAACTTCTTTTTGACCAACTCGCCCCCATCACGATTTACCACAAGCTCCAAGAATTCCTAGGGGGGGAGCTTGGTTTTCTATTTGAAAGTGCCATTAATAACGCTTCAGGGAATTCCAGTTTTCTCTTTTTTGGTGCCAAAGAACGCATTATCCACCATCATGGCGTTAGCACCCACACCGACGAGAAAGGCATAACGCATCAAATCCAAACCAACCCACTTCTTTACCTAAAACAGCGCTATGCCACTATTGACACGTCCCGCTATAAGCAATACGGCAGTACTTTAGGCATTGGTTTTACAGACGGATTTATTGGATACATTGGCTACGATGCCGCCAAACTATTTGAACCCAAGCTTGCGCCACATATGGAGAAACTTTGCGACCCTCTTGATATTCCAGAAATTGACTTAATGCGCCCCAAACTCGTATGCGAATTTTCCCACAAAACAAACCGCCTTACCCTTGTGACTTTTGAAAAAGAGCTAGGGGAAAAACTGGACGAAATTGTAGCTCACCTCAAAAAACCCCACCATTATCTGCCCATTAAAACCAGCGACATTGACTCCACTAAAGGCACTTTTGCCTTTAGTAAAAAGACGTTTTTTGAAATGGTGGCACAATCCAAAGAAATGATTCGCAGCGGAGATGTGTTCCAAATTCTGATGTCCAACCGCTTTACACAATACGCAGCCATAGACCGCCTTAGCTTTTACCGCATTTTGCGAAGCAAAAACCCCTCTCCTTATATGTTTTTATTGGACTACAACCACTTTGCCATTGCAGGAAGTTCGCCCGAGGTAATGATAGGACTTAAGGATGGAAGTGTCCTTTTGCGTCCTATTGCGGGCACGCGCAAGCGCGGTGCAACCCTTGAAAAAGACAAACAGATGGAAGAGGAGTTGCTCGCCGATGAAAAAGAGTTGGCTGAGCACCTCATGCTCATCGACCTAGGACGCAATGACGTGGGTCGGGTTGCTAAAGTAGGAACAGTAAAGGTTTCAGAAATGATGCGCGTGGAGCGCTACTCTCACGTGATGCACCTTGTAAGCGATGTAAAAGCTACACTGGATGCATCCCATGACATGTTTGATCTTTTTTGTGCTACCTTTACCGCAGGAACCATGACAGGTACCCCCAAAATTCGTGCTATGGAGTTAATTGCTGATTTTGAGGGGCTCAAGCGGAGCTTCTATAGTGGCGCTGTTGGCTACTTTGGGTTTGATGGCAACATGGACAGTGCTATTATGATTCGTACTTCCTATGTGGACCACGAAAAAATTGTTTTTCAAGCAGGAGCTGGCATTGTCGCAGACAGCAAGCCCGAACTTGAATACCTCGAAGTACACAACAAGCTAGCAGCCATGATGAGTTCTTTAGAAGATTTGCGTCAATCATGACCCTCTATTCACTCTTTGGCAACCCCGTAAGCCACTCGCTTTCGCCACGGATGCACAACCTTGCCTTTACACGCCTTGGAATTGACGGGGCTTATATTCGCACGCCTTTAGAAGATGGGGCTCATTTAAGAGAGGTTTTTTTAAACCAAAAACTTGATGGCGCTAACGTCACTGTTCCCCACAAAGAAGCTGCTTTTAGGGCTTGCGATACAGTACTTGGCATCGCCACTTCCATCAAAGCTATCAACACCCTTATTTACACCAAAGGTGCAATCACTGGCTACAATACTGACGCGCCAGGGTTTTTGCGTGCTATTGCCTCTTTTGGCATAGTGCGTACTGCTCTCATTTTAGGCGCAGGAGGTACGGCCAAAGCCTTAGCTTTTGCTCTTAAAAGCACAGGTATTGCGCCTGTAATTCTCAACCGAAGCGCGCCCAAACTCGACGCCTTCATAGCAGAAGGGTTTACCTGTTTTACCCACGAGAATTTCTCTCCAGCCTCTTTTGATTTGATTGTAAATACAACTTCCGCAGGTCTTAGCGATGAAGCATTTCCTACCCCTGAAGCACTTTTAAAAACACTTTTCAATAAAGCTACTTACGCATTTGAAGTGATATACAAACCAACACCTTTTTTGGCTTTAGCCAAGGCGCATGGGCTTACATGTAAAGATGGAAAAGAGATGCTTTTGTGGCAAGGGGTTTTGGCCTTTAACCTCTTCCATCATAACACCCTAGCAGAAGAAAAAATTGCCGATGCAATGCGTGAGGCCCTTAGGCTTTCATCCTAGATTCAAGTGCTTTTGAGAGAGAGAGCATGTCTACGTTCTCCAAGGAAACACCCGTAGGAACACCTTGTGCTATTTTGGTAAACGAAAGCTGAAACTCTTTTAATCGCTCTTCCACATACAAAATAATACCATCACTTGAAAGCCCTGGTGTTAGGGCAAAAATAACCTCTTGTACCTCGCGCCCCCTAATAAGGGCCATCAGTCTTGAAAGAGGCTCTTCCTCTAAAGAATCAAGAACAAAATAGCCACCCTCGTACGCGCCATTCTCCTCTAGTACAAAAATATCTTTTGCACTCTCCACAATACACAACATACGTAAATTTCTGTATTCATCCAAGCAAATATCACACAACTCGTGCTCACTCACCCCACCGCACGCTTCACAGCGACGCAACGAACGCACAGCTGTCTCAATTGCATTAGCCAACTTCATCGCACCAAAGGTGTCTTTGAGCACCAAATGATAGGCAAACCGCAATGCAGATTTTTTTCCCACTGTAGGCAATGTGCCCAACACCTCAACCAAATTATCAAAGGCTTCTAGTCTGTGTTTCATAGTAAAAGTGTAACCAAAGACCCATTAAATACCACTGTTTTTGCCCAACAAAAGATCAAAATAATGGGTGCCGTTTTCATACGTATACGCCATTTTCATTCCATGCAATGCAAGAATATTGGTGACAATATACAGACCCAATCCCATGCCATTTTTGGTCTGTTCAGCAGTCGTCACAAAGGCTTCGCAATAGTGCTCAATAGAGTGTTTTAATGCAGGACCATGATTGCTAATGCGCAATCCCTTTTCCGTGGTCGTTACGGCTACCTTTTTGTCGCTGCTGTATTTTAAGGCGTTGTCTATGAGGTTTTTAATAGCCAAAGCCAAAAGCTCAAAATCAGCCTTAACGAGAAAGTCATGGCAAAGGTTTACATGTAAACGTTCTTGCATCTGGACTTCATCGAGCATCAGTAAATCACACCCTTGCTCCACTACCAAAGACAAGGGGCACTCTTGGAGGTTTACACTGTAGCTTTTAGAGACCAGTTGTTCGATTTTTGAAAATTCATTAATCAACAAATCCAAGCGCTCAAAAATACCCACCAAGCGCTTTTTTTGTACATCACCCTTGACCATTTCTGCAACGATGCGCCCTTTTCCGATGGGCGTTTTTAGCTCGTGCATAATAGTGCGCAAAAAAAGCTGGCGAGAGCGAATCAGGTCTCGTATTTTTTTTACCGCGCGGTCAAACTCGTTGGCCACTTCGGCAATCTCATCTTTTTTATCACTCTTACATGTAATGTCCATGTCCCCGCTTGCAAACCGACGAATGCTTTGGCTCAAAGGCTTCAAGGGATAAATACTGCGCATCACTGAGACGTATATAGACACCAAAACCGCCAAAGCAAGTGCCAAGGCTATCCACAAAAAATCATCCGTGTGTTTGATGTTTTGATTTTCAAAAACCACACGCACCGCAGGATTGTCCAGAAGTAAATAGTACCGCTTGTTGTAAACAATTGAAGAAAGAGAACCCAGTGAAGTTGTGCGATGAAAGGTAACTTCCCCTTTTTCAAGAACTGCTGCCATGAGGTTGCGATTGCTCACCTGCTTAAGGCCAAAGTGACGAAAGTAGGCTTCAATGTCTTTAGGAGGGGTGTTGTTTTGGTGCAATTGAAAAAGATAATTCACGGCCTGAAACTGACGCTGCTGCATCACTTCTAGCGCCCGCTGGGTTTGCATGTTGTCAAGCAGCAAAAACAACAAACACACCAACGCAAAAGAGATGCCAAAAATAGCACTAATGCGACTACTTAAAGAGTGGCGATTCATCCTAAAAGCTTGTATCCGATGCCTCGTACCGAATGGATATGCTGGGGTGTTTTAGAGCTCTCTCCAATCTTAACACGCAACCTGCCAATAATCACATCCAAGCTTTTAGAGCCTTTGTCTTTAAGGGACTTGCAATTATACACCAACTGCTCTCTTGAGACCGAAAATCCGTGTTGCTTGATAAGGTAATGGAGGATTTCATACTCCGCAGGTGTCAGACTAAGGGGCGTTTCGTTGTAGTAAATCTGATGACGCATATCATCAACACGAAAGAGTGTTTGTGTGGCATGAGCTTGGGGTTCATTACTTTTTTTGTAGCGACGAATAAGACTTGTAATGCGGGCGTACATCTCTTTGGGGTCGTAGGGTTTTGGCAGATAATCATCTGCGCCAATTTGAAGCCCAATAACCTTATCGCTCACATCACTTCTGGCTGAGGAGATGATAATGGGAATGTCGTATTTTTCGCGAATTTCACGGCATACATCTAGGCCATCCATCCCTGGAAGCGTTAAATCTAAAATCAGGAGGTCATATTTTTTCACCCCTGCACTTAGACCCAAATAAGGGTCTTCATAATTGGTGATTTTGATATTGTACTCGGCTAAATACTCGGCTAAAATTTGCGCAAATTCTGGGTCATCTTCTATCATGAGCACGTTAATCATCTGTGTCCTTTTCAAGGGGCTAATGCCCCTTGAAACTAGCTTCGGGGGCCCCTATTTTGCATGTTTTGAACAAACTTTTCACGCTGTTCTGGCGTGAGGATATTATATAGTTTTTCAATGTGTTTTGCCTTAAGTTCTGCCCTTGTTTGTACATTTTTCATATTTGCTTCTACAAAAGCTTTAGTGTCAAACTTGGCACCATTGAACGCTTTTTTCATTCCCTCTGCCTTTTCGCCTGGCTTGACAGATGAAAGCATCTCAACCCGCATTTGCGCCTGCACCAGCTTCACTTCATGCACTTGTTCGGGTGTCAAGTCAATGCCTTGAAGCATCATCATGCCGCCGCCTTTTTGACCCATTTTTCCTTGATGATTGCGCATTTCTTTGTTTTGACCGTTAGCCATACCGCAATCGCGCTGCATCATGCCGCCTTTTGCCCATGCTCCTGTTGCCGCGAGCGAACCTGCAAGCACTACCATGGCTACTGTTTTACCTAATTTCATTGTTTCCTCCTTGGAATGTTTTGATGAGTGAAGTATAAAGCAAGGGGCTAAACAGGGCTTTAATCTTTTGTTAATGCATTGCAACAAGGTTGTATTAAAACATATTTTAAGGTAAAATAGCGCTCTTCAAAAAGACTACACTTATAGGATTCTACCTTGGAATTAGATTATTATGAAATACTAGAAATCAGTCGCGATGCTGATGGTGCTACCATTAAAAAGGCTTACCGAAAGCTTGCCATGAAGTTTCACCCCGACCAAAATCAAGGGGACAAACAAGCTGAAGAAAAATTCAAACAAATCAACGAAGCCTACCAAGTCCTTAGCGATACCCAAAAACGCTCTGTTTATGACCGTTACGGCAAAGCAGGATTAGAGCGTCAAGGCTTTAGTAACTACTCTGAACAAAATTACGAAGACATTATGGACGATTTGGGGTCGATTTTTGAATCGGTCTTTGGTGGCGGATTTAGTGGCTTTGGAACACAAGGGCGTCGTCAAAAACCCCGCAAGTACACGCTAGACCTTGAAACCTCCCTTACCCTTGATTTTAACGAAGCAGTTTTTGGTTGTACTAAAGAGGTCACCTACCGCACCAAAGCACCGTGCAACACGTGTGAGGGCACGGGCTCAAAAGACAAAAAACGCTCTACATGTAAAGAGTGCGGGGGCAAGGGGCAAGTTTTCTTCCGCCAAGGGTTTATGACTTACTCCCAAACATGTGGTGCGTGCCAAGGCACGGGCGAAACTGTCACTAATCCTTGCCAAGTGTGCCATGGCAAGGGCTTTAGCGAAAAAGAAGCGACCATTACTGTAGATATTCCCGAGGGCATTGATTCGGGAAATCGCATTCGCGCAGCCCAAAAAGGCAACGTCGATGAAGAGGGACGAAAGGGCGATTTGTATGTGCACATTCAAGTCAAAGAAGACGACCACTTTGTTAGGCATAACGATGATATTTATATTGAAGTTCCTGTCTTTTTTACCCAAGCTGTTTTGGGCGAAACCCTAACCATCCCAACCCTTCGTGGAGAAAAAGAGTTAAAACTCCCTGCTGGCGCCAAAGACAAACAGCAGTTTTTGTTTGAAGGAGAAGGGGTTCAAAACGTCCACACAAGACGCAAGGGTAACTTGGTAGCTCAAATCAGTCTACGCTACCCCAAAAAACTCACCGAAAAACAGACCGAACTCTTACAGGAACTCCAAGCCTCTTTTGGCTATGAAAGCACACCTCATGAAAAAAGTTTTGAGGGTGTTTTTGACAAAATTAAAAATTGGTTTAGTTAACCCACTTTCTTTTTTTGGGGGCATATTAAAAGAGCCCCCAAGTATCACAATCAAGTTTTAAAGCTTCATTTTATATAATACCCTTTTTTTTACATGTAACGAGGTGAATAGTGCGGATTGTTTTGACTCTTTTTCTAATCCATGGGTTGCTCTTTGGGGCATTGAGGCATTTTGGCATCTATGAGATGGAGGGAAAAGAACAAGGCAATAAGCTTCTTGTTATTGGCGGCATTCATGGGGACGAGCCCGGAGGGTATTTTGCACCCGCGCTCGTGGTGCAACACTACACCATTAAAAAAGGCTCCTTGCTTGTTGTGCCCAACCTAAACTTCGACAGTATCGTTCACAACCGTCGTGGTATTTATGGAGACATGAACCGCAAGTTCGATCACGTTGACCAAACTGATCCTGATTATGAACTTGTAACCCACATTAAATCTCTCATCACCGACCCCAGTGTGGACTTTATCATTAATCTACACGATGGACGAGGCTTTTACCGCACCACGTGGGAGAGTGCCATTTTTAATCCGCGCGCATGGGGACAGGCCTATATCATTGATCAAAAAACCATCGATGATGCAAAATTTGGCAATTTGGATGAAATCACTGCATTAATGGCAAACAAGCTCAACCAAAGTGAGCTAGCCGAAAACCACCATCAGTTTGACGTTAAAAATACTTACACCAAAGACAAAGACGAGCAAATGCGCATGTCATTGACATACTTTGCCATCACCCATCTCAAGCCTGCCCTTGCCATTGAAACAAGCAAAAACATTACCGAACTAGACACCAAAGTCCTTTATCAGCTCCTCTCTATGGAAGCACTTCTAAACCACATGGGCATTGAATTTGAACGAAATTTTGAGTTGACCCGCGAAACAGTAAATCACCTTCTCGCCCAATACGGAACTCTTGCTATCAACAATAAATTTGAACTCTCTTTGAACGACTTACGACCTGCTTTGCATTTTGTACCTATGCGCAAAACTGGCAACGTTTTTGAGTTTTCCCATCCTCTTGGCACAACCATTGACCGTGGCAGTTACCATCAAATTATGATAGGCAACATCCCTGTTGCAAGACTCTATCCGCAACATTTCTCCCTTACATGTAAAGCAACCGCTGCCACCATAGAAAGGGATGGCAACCAAGAGCGTGTTTCTTTTGGTCAAACAGTACGGGTTAACAAAACCTTTAAGGTTTTGGCAGATAAGGATTTTCGGGTCAATCTTATTGGATTTGTCACCAAAGAACGCGATTCGCAAGATGGCATCACGGTGCAAAAAAGTGATTTTATCTCCCGTTTTTCCACTGATCAATCCGAAACTTCTTTTCGCGCCGAATTTTACGACAATGGGGATTTTTGTGGCACCATTACGGTTGTATTTGAAGGGCCTTGATCTGCTTTTTTGGAAAGACCACATAAAGCGTGATAGGCGCCTTAAGCCCTCCTGCTAATACAGGCGCCTCCTCGTCCGCACCAAAAAAATAATCCACGCGTGCCTCCCCTTTGATGGCGCCACCAACGTCGTGGGCCACCACAAGAGGCTGGACAAAAGGCAAACCGCTTTGAATCACCAAAGGAAGCCCAAGCGGCACATGGCGCCTGTCTACCGCCACACTCCCATAGGGCACTAACTCCACCCCCAAAGCTCCTGTTGCTCCAGTTGTTCGTTCAGCAAAAAAAACATAGCTAGGATTAGCGTGCATCACCGCCTCCGCTTTGCTGGGATTTGCCTCTAAAAAAGCGCGAATGGATTGCATCGAAACCTCGTCTAGGTACCCTTTTTGGCGCATTAGTCCACCAATAGCGCGGTAAGGGTGACCATTTTGATCCGCGTAGCCTAAATACATTACCGCGCCATCTTCAAGCACCACTTTACCCGAGCCTTGAATATGTAAGAAAAATGCATCTACCTTGCTGCTAACATAACACAAAACTTCTGCATCTATGCCTTTTTGGTCTATCTCCCCATGGGAAGCATAAGGCACAACGCGCTCACCCACAACCTTCCCGCGCAAGCGCATTGAGGAGAGCTCAGGATAAAGAGAAGAGAGGCTAATGGTAAGCATGTCGTTTGGTTTTGCATACAGTGGGTAAAAAAACTCTTCTGATTGGGTTTTGCTACCCCTAAGGGTAGGCTCGTAGTAACCTGTCATCATCCCTTGCCGAAGAAGCTTTATGGGAACAAAAAACTCCTTAAAAGCTTTAAACTCTTTGACGCCGCAATAGGGTGCAGTCAAAGCGTTAAGCGCACAGCTACGCTCAAATGCCTCAAAAAAAAGAGCTTCATCCATACCTTTAAGATCAAGATCCTCCCACGATGCTACTTCTGCGCTTATTGGCAAAGACCCAAAAAGGAGGGGCTGGGGTTTAGGAGCGCACCCTAAAAATAATCCTAAAGCTAGCACTATAACTAATCCACTTGCCCAGTTCATTATTTTAATGCTCCCCAGTGTTTACCTATAGCAACAGAGGTTTTTAAAGGCACCCGCAAGGCAAAAATCTCCTCCATGCACTGCTTTGCACGTTTAGCAAAAGCCTCCGCCTCCTCTTTGGGCACTTCAAAAATCAATTCATCGTGAATTTGTAATAATAGCTTCGCTTTTTCTCCCAAAACATTTTTATCCATCTTCAGCATTGCTAATTTAATCAAATCTGCCGCACTTCCTTGAAACACGGTGTTGACCGACTCGCGCTCATACGCCGCAAGCAGCATTGGGGTTGCGTTGCCATAATCAAAATAGCGCCGTCTGCCTAGCAACGTTTCTACAAATCCTTGTTCTTTGGTTTTTTCTTGGACGGATTTTAAATACTCTTTCACTGTTGGAAAAGAGTCAAAATAGCTTTGAATGTATCCTGCGGCCTCTTTGGAGGGAATACCTAGCGTTTGCCCGAGTTTTCGCGCGCCCATGCCATAAAGCAAGCCAAAGTTAATACTCTTGGCAATGTTACGTTTAGCCGAAGCTTCTTCCTCGCCAAAAAGTTTCACTGCTGTTTCTTGGTGAATGTCTTTTCCTTCACTAAAGGCGTTCACAAGCGCAGGGTCTTGGCTAAAGTGCGCCAACAACCGCAGTTCAATTTGCGAATAATCAATCCCAACCAACACCCACTCAGGCTCTGCTACGAACCCTTCCCTAACCGCACGCCCTAGCTCAGTACGCACAGGGATGTTTTGCAAGTTTGGCTCTTTGGAGCTGAGTCTTCCCGTGGATGTTCCCGTTTGCAAAAAGTTGGTATGAACCCGTGAGTTCTTGTCCTTGGCAGCAAGTTTTAACAAAGGTTCAAAATAGGTGGATTTGAGTTTATACAATTCGCGGTATTCAAGCAACAACGCAATGGCGGGATGGGCATCTTTAAGCCCCTCCAAGACGCTCTCATCCGTGCTGTAACCGCTTTTTGTTTTTTTTGCCGCAGGCAATTTTAACGTTTCAAACAACACAGCACCCAGCTGTTTGGTGGAGTTGATGTTAAACTCACTTCCTGTGAGCTGATGAATCTCTTTTGTCAGCACCCCTAGTCTGGCTTCTGCGTCTTCAAGCAAGGAGCGTAAAAAACGCTGGTCCACCTTAATGCCTCGCTCTTCCATTTCCATCAATGTCAACACAAAAGGAAACTCCACCGCTTTTGCCAAATCTATCATGGAAGGATCAAGCATTTGGATGAGTTTATGGTAGAGGCGTAAGGTCATCCATGCGTCTTCTCCTGCGTACACGCATGCTTCTTCTAACGCCACGCTAGCAAAGGTTTCACCCCGTTTTACCACCGAACTAAAGGAGACCATTTCGTGACCAAAAAAACGCTTAGCCAACGCATCAAGCCCCACTAAAGACCCCGGAGAAAGAAGCCACGCCAAAATCATGGTATCGGCGTATGGCACGGGCGGGAGGAGGTCGAAATTGCGATGCACAACTTTAAAGTCAAACTTACCATTTTGCACCACAAGCTTACATGTAAAGAGTTTTTCAATGGCTTTGCGCGCTACGTCTTTGGAGATTTGTTCTGGCACGCCCAAATAGTTGTGCGCCAGAGGAACATAATACCCCCGATGCGCCTCAAACGCAAAGGAAAATCCCACTATTTTAGCTGACTGGGTATCGAGCCCATCCGTTTCGGTATCAAAAGCCACCACTGTCTCAGGCGTAAGGTTTTGCATGATTTCTTCAAGCATGGCGGCATCTTTAACCAAAATTGCCTCAAAGGTTTGTACTTCTTTTTGGGGCACTTTTGGAGCGCTACCAAGACGGCTTAGAATGCGTCTTAGCTCATACTTTTCCAACTCATCCCTAATGGCAAGTAGCGGATTTTCTTGGGGAAATTTAAATCGCTCAAATCGTGCAGCCACATCCAAAGTATCTACAAGAGCCGTAAGTTGCTTGCTTAAAAAGGCATTTTCCCTGCCCTCTTCCAGTAATTTTTTATTGCGCACATTGGAAATGTTGTCGAGGTTTGCATAAATCCCCTCAAGGGTTTTAAACTCATCCAATAGTTTTTTTGCACCCCGAGGCCCAATGCCTCGCACCCCAGGGATATTATCTGAGGCGTCCCCTATTAACGAAAGATAATCTTGAATTTGACAAGGAAGGACGCCAAACTTTTCTACGCAGGCGTCTGCGTTAATTTCACTTTTTTTCAATGGGTCATAAATCACCACACGGCCATCGTCAATCAATTGATACAAGTCTTTGTCATGGGTCACCACGCGTACTTTCATGTCATATTTTTTAGCAAATGCGACCGCTGAAGCAATAATATCATCAGCTTCATAGCCCTCCATAAAACACTTGTTAAAACCCATTTTCTCAATCCACTCAATGGCAATAGGAAGCTGGGTTTGCAAATCTTGCGGCGGAGCAGGACGGTTGGCCTTGTAGGCGGGGTCTAGGGTGTGACGAAAGGTTTTTCCTTTGGCATCAAGGGCAAAAAAGATGTAATCAGTGCCATGCTCCTCATTAAGTGTGGCAATAAAATTGGCAAAACCTGTGAGCAATCCCGTGGGGAGCCCTTGTGAATTAGTAAGGTTTGGCAATGCAAAGTAGTTGCGAAAAAAAAATCCAAAGGTATCAATAATCGTTAAAGTTTTCATAAAAATCCTAGTATGAAACGTGTTCGATGAGTTGTTCAATGGCTTCAGCAAATGCCATTTCATCCAGTTCAAACCGCTGCACTTCACGCAGGGCCAACGTAATGTTTTGTTCATTCATGGGGCCGTTAATAGCCACGGCAGTTTTAGCTACATGTAAAGACGCTGCAAAGCGCTTGGTTTCCAAATCAGGCGCGTTATTTGGGGTGTCGCTGTAGCGAATGAATTGAATCATCGTTTCATCAAACCCCCAATGCTCAAACACAGCAGCGGTCACAAGAGCCGTAGTGGTGCCCACAAAAGCACGTTCGACTTCCGAGAGGTTGTGTGCCGTTGTCACTTGCGCCTTAAAGGGAGTCACTTCATCACTACGCACGATTTGCTGGGCAATCAAAATTTTTCCCGTCTCTTGCAATAAACCACACAAAAACAACAAATCCTGCCTAGGCATATCGAGCTTTTTGTACCACTGGCGCATGAGCATCCCTTGGAGATTAGAAGTTTCCACAAAGGCTTCTGGAGTGACGCCATAGGGTGCAGTGTCCATCTGAAGGAGCTTTTTAACCGAAATCCCTGTCACCAGTGCCCTTGTGGTGGTCATACCAAAAAGTGAAACTGCTTGAAGTACGCTTTTAATCTCTCGGGAAAATCCATACAAAGGCGAATTAGCAAGACGCAACAAGCTTGCAACAAGCATGGGGTCTTTTTCGATGACTTTGGCGAGCATTTGCGTGGTGCCGTTTTCGTCACTACAAATGGCATTGATTTTTTGAAAACTCTCAGGGAGTGGCGGAAGTGCCTTGATTTGTTCAACCATTGAAATCAGCATCTTAGTTTCCTTTTCCTAATGTTTTTGCTAAAAATTTTCCCGTATAACTGCCTGTTTTTGCGTGGGTTTTTGCTAACATTTTCGGGGTTCCTTGGGAGACAATCCGTCCACCTTTATCCCCGCCTTCTGACCCCATGTCAATCACATAGTCACAATTAGAAATCACGTCCAGGTTGTGCTCAATCACTAAAACCGAATTGCCCAAATCCGTCAAATGGTGCAACACTTTCACAAGCCTGTCCACGTCGGCAAAATGCAACCCCGTAGTGGGCTCATCCAGTACATACAAGGTCTTGCCCGTGTCCGAACGGCTTAGCTCTTTGGCAAGCTTAATGCGCTGTGCCTCGCCACCACTGAGGGTGATGGCATTTTGTCCAAGGGTAATGTACCCTAATCCCACATCATAAAGGGTTTGAAGTTTTTGAGCAATCTTAGGAATAGCTTTAAAAAATGCAAGCGCTTCATCCACGCTCATGTTAAGCACGTCCGAAATGGACTTACTTTTGTATTTAATCTCCAAAGTCTGAGGGTTATACCGCGCGCCATGGCACGCATCGCACTTGACCATAATGTCTGGTAAAAAGTGCATTTCAATCTTAATCTCACCCTCCCCTTGGCACTTTTCACACCGGCCACCTTTGACGTTAAAAGAAAAGCGTCCGACCTTGTAGCCACGAATTTGCGCTTCCTTGGTCTTAACAAACAACGCGCGAATCTCATCCATCACGCCAGTGTAGGTCGCGGGATTGCTTCTAGGCGTGCGACCGATGGGGCTTTGGTCAAGGTAAATGACTTTGTCCAAGTGCTCCAAGCCTTCACACTCCACCCCTTGCACTTTTTTGACCTTGCGCGCACGGTTGAGCATCTCTTTGGCAACAGGCAACAAGGTTTGTAGGATGAGTGAACTTTTCCCACTTCCGCTCACGCCCGAAATGCCTACTAAATTCCCCAAAGGAATCTTTACATGTAAAGCTTTGAGGTTGTTTATCGTCACATTAGAAAGAGAAATCCACTCTTTTTGCGGGCGGTTTTGCGGGTAGTACGACCCTTTTTGGCCTGAGAGATACTGGGCGGTGAGGGTGTTGCTTTTGTATAAATCTTCCACCGTGCCCGCAAAGACAATCTCTCCACCAAATTTCCCAGCTGCTGGACCGATGTCTACCACAAAATCTGCGGCGTCGATGGTCTCTTTGTCGTGCTCTACCACAATGACGGTGTTGCCCTTTTGTTGCAAGTTTCTGAGGGTTTTGATGAGTTTTAGCGTGTCGCGTTCGTGCAGTCCAATGCTAGGTTCATCGAGCACGTACATCACGCCCGTCAATCCGCTTCCAATCTGCGAAGCGATGCGAATGCGTTGGGCTTCGCCGCCGCTGATGGTGCGCGCGTCTCGCCCAAGGCTCAAATAGCCCAGTCCCACGTCGTACAAAAAATGCAACCGCTCGTTGATTTCTTTTAGCACAGGAGCGGCGACCACTTGCTCTTGGGGACGCAAATAGGAAAAATTTTCAGCATTGTTAAAAAACGCCACGCTCATTTCAATGGGCATAGAAAGCACCGAAGCAATGCCTTGGTCTGTTATGCGCACCGCTAGGCTTTCTTGACGAAGTCTAGCCCCTCCACAACGGTCACACACTTTTTCACTCATGTATTCGCCCAAATCTTTTTCGTCTTTGAGCATGTCGTAGGCCAGTTTGATGACCCCTTCCCATTTTCGGGTAAGTTTGTGGCGCTTCCATAAAAACTCCACAGGCTCCACACCGCCGTGCAAGATGGCTTTTTTTTCATGCTCTTCCAAGCTCTCAAAAGGCACCGTAGTGTCGATCTTGGCGGTTTTACAAAAGGCGGTGAGGAATTTAAAATAATACCCCTTATTAAACCCGTACATGAGCTTAATCGCCCCCTTGTCCACGCTAAGTTCTTCGTCGATAATCTTCGATAAATCTAAGGTGTAGCGAATCCCCAAGCCATCACACACAGGACACGCACCTTTGGGGGAGTTAAAAGAAAAACTTAAGGGTTCGAGAGGTTCAAAACTAATCTTACATGTAAAGCACGCAAAGTGTTCGCTGTAGTGGACATGGGCGCGGTCTAGCCCCACCTCTTCGTGGTTTAAAATCTCTAATTCCACCTCGCCATAACTTTCTAAAAGGGCTTTTTCAATGTCTGCGGCAATACGTTCGTGACTTTCACCGTTCATCACCACGCGGTCAATGACCACTTTGATGGTGTGTTTTTTGGTCTTGGAAAGTTCAAATTCCTCATCCAAGCGCACCATCACCCCATCCACCATGGCACGCACAAACCCCTTATGACGCAAAGACTCAATCATGTCTGCAAAGGAGCCTTTTTTCTCGCGCACTAGCGGTGCTAAGATGACAATCTTGGTTCCCTCGGGAAGTTTGAGCACTTCTTGAATGATGTCTGCACTGGACATTTTGGAGATGGGCTCCCCGCACTGGTGGCAGTGTTGTTTTCCCACGCGCGCATACAACAAGCGCAGGTAATCGTAAATTTCGGTAATGGTTCCCACAGTAGAGCGAGGGTTTTTGCTTGTGGTTTTTTGGTCGATAGCAATGGCAGGCGTGAGCCCTTCGATTTTATCCACATCAGGTTTGCCCACGCGGTCGAGGAATTGGCGCGCGTAAGAAGAAAGTGACTCGATGTAGCGGCGTTGCCCTTCTGCATAGAGCGTATCAAAGGCTAGCGTACTTTTGCCACTACCTGAAAGGCCTGTAAAGACCACCAATTTGTTTTTTGGGAGGCTAAGATTAATGGATTTTAAATTATTTTCTCGTGCGCCCGTGATGTGTATCATATGTCTTTATCCTAAAAGTTTATTCAAAGTTATTGCTAGCAATATAGCATACAGTCCAATCAAAAGGTATTTTTGTTTTTTACGCCCCACAACGTGTGATTGCTTGGCGCCAACGTAAACCCCCGCAAGCGAGGCAATGCCCAACACTAAACCGGCATGGTAGTCAATCAATCCATGGTAGCTCATACTGATAAAGCCCGACACGGAAGAGAAAATCACAAAAAAGAGTCCCATGGAAACAGCGCGCTTAATATCATAACGCATCATGCCCACCAATACAGGCGTCAAAAACAGCGCCCCGCCAATACCAATGCTAATTGCCATCATACCCACAAAAAATCCAAGCCCAAACAACAAAGGCCTAGAACGGACGGCTTCGCCACTAGGAACAGCAGGGGCACGTACAAAACGGTAGAGAGAAAACACCAAAGCCAACGCAAAAATAGCCATCAGCATTTGCCCCGAAAGTGCAGCAACAATCACCCCGCTTTGTGTTGCACCCACAAACCCGCCAAGACCGACCAAAAGCCCATCGTTTAAAACCAGTTTACCGTGTCTATAATTAACATAGGAGCCCAAGATAGAGCTAAACACCATCTGCATGACAGAAATTCCAATAGCCACTTTAATGTCGTACCCAAGATACACCAACGCAGGAACCAAAACCGTCCCCCCGCCAATGCCAAAAAATCCTGAAACAAATCCAACACCAACGCCTACCAGTCCCAATTCTAACACTTATGCTCGCTTTCATCAGAGTCTAATAGCACTCTAAATTCGCTTTCAAAAATCTCTTGCCGCACCAACACAAGGTCTTCTTGCGCAAAACTCGGCCAGTCTTCGTGCTTTTGCTTCTGCATTGCCCTTAAAATGCTAATTTATTCATAGTGTTTTGGGCGTCAAAAGAGGTGCAATAAAAGAGGTCTATTGTATCCAAGCGGCTCTTAATCTCTTATTTGGGTACGCCTTAGGTATTTTTAGTAAGATTTTACCCCACTTTAAGTACAATGAATCTTCAAAATCTCTGTAAGAGAGGATCTGCGGTGATGCTTTCGGCGATTAATGACTCGACAACCTATTTTTGTACTGACATATTAGGCCTTGAAGTTACGCCATGCACACGCTTTGGCGCCTCTTTTTTTGGCGCTTCCATCCCCCTTACATGTAATGCTATCGAACACCATTTTTACCTCTTTTTTGAAGACGGGGTTTTAAACCATTTTGGTGAAATTCTTTTAGGTGAAAGCCCGTTGTGTGAGGCAGATTTGGACGATTTGTGCAAGGAGGTGGCCAATCAAATTATTGGGCACGCTAAGGTTTCCTTAGAAACAGAATACCCAAAAAACCACTACCAATTGGGTACACCTGAATTTCTTGGGCAAATTCCCTCACCTCCCCCTGTGCATCTGGAAGAGTTTTTGCTTTATGAACTTCAAGGACACACATTTCTTATTGGCAAAAGGACAGCATCTTGAGCGACATCACTCCACCTCTCATTCACCACTCTCTCATTCGAGGCTACAAAGACCTCTTGGACATTGGTGTTGAATTTATCTCCGAACTTGGCATGACAAGCATGAGTATTAAAGAACTTTTACGCCTTGAAAAAGGCTCTGTCATTGACCTTGAAAAACCTGCTGGAGAAAGCGTTGAACTGTATATTAACAACCGCATTTTTGGCAAAGGCGAAGTGATGGTCTATGAAAAAAACCTTGCGATTCGTATCAATGAAATTCTTGATTCAAAATCTGTTATCCAATACTTCAAGAAAGAGGTTTTATGAGATTTATTGTTCTTTTTTTACTTGCCGCACTCTCTCTTAGTGCATCCAATCTACTCACCCATAACATTTACGAACGCAGTGACAGGGTAGACATCATGCTCTCCTTTGATGCGCCCTATGAGGGAAAAATTTTTCAAAAAAAAGAAAAGGGCATAACCGTCTTAACCCTTGAAGACCTCTATTTTAATGAATTTGTAGAGCGTGGTATCAACTCCGGCATACTTCAAGAGCTTACCATTGAACCCACACAAAACAGCACAGCCGTCACCCTTAAAAGCAATCAAGACATCTCTGTGCTAGCGTCCAAGACCGTTGATGGCTTCGGACTGCGCATCAGGGCTCGTCTAGCAAGTGCCCCAGCTCAAGCAGCCCCTCTAGTCACAACCCCGCTTCCCAACACACAAAGCCAAAGCATTGTAGATGGTCGCTATATGCTTGTGGTAGGCATTATGGTTTTTTTACTTTTGGTGCTTTTGTGGGTGAAGCGCAAAATCCCCCTTGCTAACAAAGGAAAGTCTGGCGCTTGGTTATTTCCCAATAACGCCGCCACTGAAGCGATGAAAATTCTCTATCAAAAACCCCTTGATGGAGCCAACAAAGTAGTCTTGTTGGAGTTTGAAAAGCATCAATACCTCATCGTCACCGGAAACTCAAACCTTTTACTTGAGCGATTTGGCGAAGGAAGAGTGCAAAGCGATGGGGAATTTAAAAACGTGTTTGAACAAAACCGCCAAAAACTCGACGAATACTTGCGCATTCAACAAAACCAACTCAGCGCCTACAAGGAAAAAGCAAGCCAAGACTTTACACCCACTCGATAAATGTTTTACTCAATTCTCGCTATTTATTGCTTTGTTTTAGTGGGCTTTTTTGCTAAAAAATGGTTTCAAGAACAGGTGCAAGAACGCTCTTTTGTTGTTTTGTCTGTCTATTTTTTCCAGCCTATTTTAGCTTTCTGGGGCCTCTCTACGCGCCCTTTAAACAGTGAACTGCTTTTAGTTCCTCTTTACTTTTTTGCAGGTATTGGCATTTGTTTTGCTGTTAGTTTTGCAGTGGCAACACTCTTTTTTAAAGACACCCAAGAACGCTCTATTCTTACAGCGGGCGCTATTATTGGCAACACGGGAAACCTTGGCATTCCTCTTGGCATCGCCATTTTTGGGGAAGCTTCTGTGGTTTATACTTCTCTTATGACTTTATGTAACGTTTTTTTGCTTCAAAGCGTGGGTGTTTTGCTCTATTCAAGGGGGAGCTATTCTTTGCGCGCTTCTTTATCAAACATGATAAAGCTTCCTGTGATTTGGGTAGGGCTTATCGCCCTTGGACTAAATCTTTCCGGAGTACGCATTGAAGAAAATATTTTCAGGGCTCTTGAGATGGGAGCACACACTGCACTTACTTTTCAGCTGTTAACCTTTGGCATGTTTCTCAACCAAGTTAAATTGCGCTCTCTTAACATCAAATTGCTCGCCCACACCACTTTTTTAAAATTCCTCGTCTTGCCAACGCTTTTGTTTCCCTTTTTGCTTTGGCTGGAGCTCTCTCCTTTGCTCACAGGGGCGCTTATATTGCAACTTACTGTTCCCATGGCGGTCAACAACATCAACTTTGCTTCTTTGTATTACTGTCGCCCCGTGGATGTGACGTCTATGGTGTTAACAACTTCCGTGCTGTATATAGGGTATTTAGGCGGAATGGTATGGGCGTTTAAAGTATTTGGGATTCTGGATTGAAAAAAGCGTCAATACATGCACGCGCTTCATCGGCCCTATCGATGCGATTAATGGTATCTCGAAAAGTGCTCGCATTTGAATACCCCTTGGAATAAGTATGCAAATGCTTACGAAAGATACTAACTCCTTTTTCATGGTAAAAATCCAACATGGCATCAAAATGCTCCAATATAATCGCGTGCACTAACGCGGGGTCAAGTGTATTGGTTTGGTGTTTAATCTGGTGAAAAATCCATGGGCTTCCCACTGCGCCCCGTCCAATCATTAACCCTTCACATCCAGTGAGATGCTTTACATGTAAAGCTGTTTTTACATCTTTAATATCCCCATTGGCAAACACGGGTATGTTGACACTGCCTTTAGCTTCTCTAATGGCTACATAATCAACCTCGGCATGGTAACCGCCTGAACGCGTGCGCCCATGAATGCTCATAAAATCAGCCCCCGAAGCCTCTACAACTCTCGCGATGACATCTGGTGTCTTTTGGGTAAACCCAAGGCGCACTTTGGCGCTTGTATATGGTTTATTGGAAGTGTTTTTAATAGTTTCAATAAGTTTTCCAAGCTTGGGTAAATCCAACAATAATGATGACCCAGCACTTTGAGCAACCACCTTTGGCACAGGGCAACCACAGTTTAAATCAATCCCATCAATTCCCTCTATGTCATTTAGCATACGCACAGCTTCCTCTATTACGTGTGTATCCGAACCCGCAAGCTGAACGATATAAGGATTTTCAAGAGGAGATTTTTCGAGCATTTTAAAGGTTTTTTTTGATTGGTAAACTAAGGCATTGGCGCTAATCATTTCAGAAACGGTTACGTCCGCCCCAAAGCGCTTTGCCACACGCCGAAAAGGTAAATCTGTAAAGCCCGCCAAAGGAGCAAGCGCCAAGGGGCACTTGCTAAAATCAATACTATTCATCTACACAAAAAGTGAGGTGTCGCAGTGTTTTCCGTGGTCTTTTAGGAAGAGGAGGAGTTTAAACTTAATCAAGTCTTCTTCATCACTATTTTCCAAAACTTCACGTGCTCGGTCAATCATTTGCAACTCGAACAAAACATACAAAAAGGCATCACACGCCTCGATGCGTCCGTTGTAGAGTTTTTCAAACAATGCCACTAGCGCGTCGGGATTCAGAACAGATTGAAGTGTTTTTGCTGCCTCAATAAGCCCTTGTTTTGATAAAACAGGATCACTCAACAACACCTCAAGCTCTGCTTCGTCCATGGCTAGGGCATCTTCCTTATCTGCATAGCGGTGCAGTAAATCCAGAATCATCTCCTCATCCAAAACCCTTCCAAAACGCTTTATTTCAGCATAAGAGCCGGTTTTAAGGAGGGTCTTAAAAGCTTGTTTACACAAAGGCGTCTCATCCAAAACACAGCTTTTTAAAAATTCACCGGCAAGACGTGGATTTTCTCTAAGTTGATTAAGTTTGTTGCGCATTACCAAGGGGTTGTCTTGACGCAATTTGTACTTTTTAAGCTCCACAATCTCGCCTTGATGAATGCGCGCAACAGTGTCAATAACCGCCGCTAGCTCTTCGTTTTCAATGCCTTGCGCATCACTGTTTGGCTTAAGTGTTGTACGTGAAAAAAGCGCTGCTGGCAACGTAAACCATTGGGTCTTAAAAGCAACACTGGCTTCTTCTTCCAAAAGCGATGCTTTGGCCACTTGAATAAATTGTTCATAATCTTTTTTACGAGCACGCTCTTGGAGTCCTGCTTTGGCATAGTAAAAACTCATGTGCACAGCAGATGCGACCATAAGTAAAATTAAGGGAATAATCACCCATAATGCCACAGGTAAAGTCACATCCACACCAAAAAAGGCCCTATTAAGCTGGGTGCCCTCGAAACTAAAGACATACAACCCAACAGCGACAACAAACACCAATGAAAGAAGGATGTAGCGTTTAATTCCCATCGAACAATCCTTTACTATTTAGCTGTTTTTTCGATAATCTCGCGACACACAATGCAATACTTCGCATGGGGTTTAACTTTAAGCCTTTGCATCCCAATGTCTTCTTCACACATATCACAAATACCATAAGTTCCATTAGAAATTTTGCTTAAAGCAATCTCTATTTCAACTAACTCGCGGCTTTGTTGAGAAGAAATCGCCTGTTCTATCATGCGATCGGTGCTAATGGAAGCAAAGTCAGCCTCATCGTTTGCCTCACTCTCATTAAGCCCCTCGATTTCACGATAAGCGTCCTCGATATTTTTCTTAATTTGGCGCTTTCGCTCATGGAGCAAGTCTTTAAAGTACTTCAAATCACTCTCGTGCATCGTCTTCCTTTGGCGATTATTTGTGATATGGGTGATGGTTATTAATACACAATCCCCGATAAATTTGCTCAAACAAAACCGTTTTTGCAATTTTGTGTGCGTATGTTAGTCTACTTAAGCTTATAACCTTTTGATGCTTGGCTAGAAAATCTGTAGAAAACCCAAACGCTCCGCCGATAAAAAATCGAACATCTGACGCTGAGGCAATGAGTTGAGCAAAAGAAGCGCTTCCTAGCGTTTCTCCTTGCACATCTAAGGCCACACAAAAGCCCTTCATGTGGGGTTCAAAAGCTCTCGTGTAGGCTTCTTTTGCTGCTTGCGCATCCATTGTTTGCGCTTTGGCAATATCCTTATTAAACACCACCACATCCTCAACCGTGGCGTAGCGCGAAGAGTGCTTAATATACTCCTTGATTATTCCATCTACCCATTGACTTGAAGATTTTTCGATGGAATAAACACCTATCTTCATCCGTGTGGCTCTTTAAGTTTAAAGGTAAAGCTTTCCTCGGAATTATCAGAAGGTATCTGCGGCTTGGTAAAAAACCGTAGCATATCAGCAACACTTTTTTTCATGTCATGGCGTTGCACAATCATGTCGATAAGTCCGTGTTCAAGCAAAAACTCTGACCGCTGAAAATCTTCTGGTAAATCCGCTCCAATCGTTTGCTTAATAACGCGCTGTCCTGCAAACCCAATAAGCGCGCCAGGCTCTGCCATAATAATATCACCAAGCCATGCAAAAGAGGCGCTTACGCCACCCATAGTAGGGTCGGTTAGGATTGAAACATAAGGAAGTTTAGCATGGGAGAGTTTTTTAAGCGCAGCAGATGTTTTGGACATCTGCAGGAGCGAGAAGGTGCTTTCTTGCATTCGCGCACCTCCGCTGGCACTGACAATTACAAGGCCATGTTTTTGCTCAATCGCTCGGTGAATGGCACGTACAATCTTTTCACCCTCCACCGAACCCAAACTCCCACCCATGAAGCTAAAATCAAATACCACAAGCTCCACAGGGATTGTTTCTATACTACATGTACCACTAATAACCGCGGCATGACGACCTGTTTTATCATACGCTTCTTGAATACGTTTCTTGTAAGATTTTTTATCGACAAATTTTAAAGGGTCCACAGGAGCCAAAGTGCTATCATGCTCTACAAAACTTCCTTCATCGCTCAATAGTTCGATGCGTTTTTGGGCACTTATACGCATGTGAAACCCACATTTTGGGCAGACGCTGAACTGGTTCTCAACCTCTTTATAATACATTAACGATTGGCATTGTTGACATTTTACCCAGTGACTTGGCGCTTCGGCAGGGGCAGATTGCTGCCGTCTAATCTTTGAAAATATTTCGCTAAATTTCATCGTGCACACCCTGGAATCAAAAAAATTTTGCCTATTGTACCTAAAAGTTCCTTATTGCCCCTTAGGGCCGCAGGCCACTCTAATGAAGGCCTACGTTGCTCTTATTTCAACAAAGCATCAATCATTGCTTGGGCGGCCTTTTTTCCCTCTGCTGCTGCAGTAACTACCAAATCTGAACCGCGCTTACAATCTCCGCCTGCATAAATACCAGGCTTTGTTGTTTCAAAACGCTCATTCACAATGATACCACCCCACTTGTTTACCTCAATACCGTTTTCTGACAAAAACTCTGGCACGCTTGGAGAAAATCCTAAAGCAAAAACAATAACATCCGCATCCACTCGAAAATCACTGCCTTTAACAACTTCAACATTTTGCCGACCTGCGGCATCCTTGTCACCAAGAATGGTTTTTTGCATTTCAATACCAATGGCTTTGCCGTCGCTGTTAATTAAGACTTCTTTAGGAGAAACATTATAAAGAAACTCCGCCCCTTCTTCCAAGGCATTTTTAAACTCTTTTTTGGAACCTGGCATATTGTGCTTATCGCGCCGATAGAGGCATGTTACACTCTTGGCTCCTTCTCGAATAGAGCTACGAATACAGTCCATGGCTGTATCGCCACCTCCTACGACGACTACGTTTCGCCCCTTAACATCAACAATAGCGCCCTTACTTTCTTGGAAAAGTTTTTGCTGAATTGAGCGCAAAAAATCAATCGCCATTACTACACCAGAAGCACTATCATTGGCTAGATTTGGACGCCTTGATGTTTCAGCACCAATGGAGACAAACACCGCATCATGCGTGCTTGCAATAGCATCAAAGCTAATGTCTTTACCTACTTCTGTGTTTACATGTAAACGCATTCCCGCCTCTTCCAGCCAACGTATCCTGCGAAAAACAACCTCTTTTTCCAGCTTAAATCCAGGAATCCCGTAAGTCAACAATCCCCCAGGGCGATTCTGCCTTTCATACATAGAAACAGCAATGCCTGCGCGCAACAAGTACGTTGCCGCAGCAATACCCGCAGGGCCTGCTCCAATCACGGCCACGGTTTTTGTGGTTGTGATACCTGGAAATTCAGGGCGCAATCCATGCTTAAAGCCATTTTCACTAATAAATGTCTCAATCGCACCAATCGTAATAGCACCATGACCATCATTGAGCGTGCAATCTCCTTCACATAGCCTATCGTGAGGGCAAATTCTTCCTGTGATTTCAGGATAAGGGTTAGACTCATTAGAAAGAGCGAAAGAGAGCTTTTCATCATAGCGGTGTGTTGACCTTAGCCAAAAAGGGATAAAGTTATGCAAGGGACATTTGCTGTGGCAAAAGGGGTCACCACACTGAATACAGCGCCCTGCTTGTGAAGAAGCCTCTTCTTTGGACATGATTTCATAGATTTCTCTAAAATCTTTAATACGCTGGGTTGCTTCACGGCGCTTTGGGGCAAGTCGTTCAACGGTAATAAAATTTTGCATCTTAGTCTCCATCCTGAGGATTCAAAGGCACTTTGGTCATATCTTTGGGGCGCACCATCCAAAAATCACGCACTGCATGCCTAAAGTTTTCTAAAATAAACTGGGCTTTTTCACTTTCGGTTTCATTGATGTGCGTTCTGAGCAAACGCTTCAAAAAGTGACGCGCTTCATCCATTTCATCGGTATCAATACGAACACCAATGACGAGCTCTTGGTTAAGCTTGTCGATAAATTCATGCTCTTCATCATAGACAAAAGCAATGCCGCCTGTCATGCCTGCACCAAAATTGACTCCAGTTTTTCCAAGAATCCCAACCACGCCACCTGTCATATACTCGCATGCATGATCTCCCGTTCCCTCTACAACTGTTGTAGCCCCAGAGTTACGCACACAAAAACGCTCTCCCACACTGCCAGCAAGAAAGACTTTTCCGCCTGTTGCGCCATACAAACATGTGTTACCTGCGCACGAATAATTGCTTCCTTGGTGACGCGGCGTGATGATAATCTTACCACCGTTCATGCCTTTGCCAAGGTAGTCATTAGCAACTCCTTTTAGCCGAATAGTGATGCCGTTGGTTAAAAACGCGCCCAAAGATTGTCCGGCAACACCACTAAGATTAAAAGTGATGGCATTCTCTGGCAACCCTTTATTGCCATAAAATTTTGCCACTTCACCACTAATAAGCGCCCCAAAACTACGGTTGGTATTGCGAATGCTCTTGTGCATTACAATTGTTTCGTTAGGGTTCTCAATTACTTTATAAACATCCTTAAGAATCTTTTTTTCATACGCATTGGTATCAAAAGGTGCGTTTGGTTTTCCATTCCATGTGTTTGGGCCATCAATATAGCGTGTAATAGAAGAAAAATCAAAAGGCGCCGCACGCATATCATCTACCTTGTTTAGCAAGTCAGTTCGCCCAATAATCTCCTCCAAGGAGCCATACCCAAGGCTAGCTAAAATTTCACGCACATCTTCTGCCAAGAGACTAAAATAGTTTACCAGACGCTCTGTTGTGCCCACAAAATATTCGCGAAGCTTTTCATCTTGGGTTGCAACCCCAACCGAGCAACGGTTCAAATGGCACACACGCAACACCTTGCAGCCCACAATTGCCAAAGCCAAAGTGCCAAAGGCGTATTTTTCTGCACCCAAAATTGCCGCTTTAACCACATCAAGTCCTGTTTTTAAACCGCCGTCGGTTTCCAAGAGCACACTGTCGCGCAGGTGGTTTACTTTTAGGGCATTATGCGCTTCGCTTAAGCCAATCTCCCAAGGGTTTCCAGCAAATTTAATAGACGTATGCGGTGCAGCACCCGTCCCCCCATCGCCACCAGAGATAATGATTTTATCTGCATAAGCTTTAGCGACTCCCGCGGCAATAGTTCCTACACCAGCAGTCGAAACAAGCTTCACCGCAATCGTCGCTTCAGGATTAACTTGTTTTAAATCAAAAATGAGTTGCGCTAAATCTTCGATAGAATAAATATCATGATGCGGTGGCGGAGAGATGAGTGTTACCCCAGGAATTGTGTAGCGCAAAGAGGCAATAAGTGGTGTCACCTTGTGCCCAGGGAGCTGACCGCCCTCGCCTGGTTTTGCTCCCTGGGCGACTTTAATTTGAATCTCAGTAGCAGAGCGCAGATACTCTGGAGTAACCCCAAAGCGGCCTGAGGCGATTTGTTTAATCTTTGACCTTTTTGGGCTTTTTAAACGCTCAGGTGCTTCCCCGCCCTCCCCTGAATTGCTAGAGGCTCCGATGATATTCATGGCTTCCGCAAGGGCTTCGTGGGCTTCAGGTGAAATGGAGCCCAAACTCATTGCCGCGGTACTAAAACGCTTCCATATGGCTTCTTTTGGCTCAACATTTTCTAGGGTAATAGGTTTTTTATCTGAAGTCAGTGTTAAAAAGTCGCGAATCATTTTTAAATCGCGCTTGTTAATAAGGGTTTTTAAAACCTCATAATCCTCCCTCTTGCCTGTAGCCGAAGCGTGATGGATGGCGTGCACGACACTAGGACCATAATCATGATACTCACCCCCATCAAGGTATTTATAAAAACCGCCAAGCTCCAAAGGAAAAAGCTTTTTGGTAATGTCTAGAGAAAAAGCCTCAGCGTGGCTACGCACGATGCGCTGTTCTATCTCTTGATACCCAAGACCAGGAATTAGGACGTGGGAATCACTAAAACAATCCTTAACAATTTCTCGCGAAAGGCCAATCACATCAAAAAGAGCAGAGTTGCGGTAAGAAGCAATGGTTGCAATACCCATTTTGGAAATAATTTTTAAAAGCCCTTGGCCCAAGGCGTGATTAGCGTTTTTAAGACGCGTTTTTGTTTCATAGTTGCCAAGTTCTTGACGCTTGCATTCATCCAAAACAGTTGCATAAAGTAAATAGGGATAGATAGCACTTACACCATACGCGAGCAAACAGGCACTTGAGTGGGAATCAAAGACCTCTCCCGTGATGGCCACAACAGAGATTTTGTGACGTACGCCCTCTTCTTGTAGGGCATGGTTCAATCTCCCTGCCACCATCATCATGGGCATAGATTTAAGGGTTTTATTGACGCCTCGATCGTCTAAAAAAATGATGCGAATGGCCTCTTTTTTAACCGACTCTACCACATCATAAACCAAATCCTCCAAGCTACCACGTAAGTTGTCTTCATACAGTGTTGAGAACGTTTTATTTTTATAATACTTTTTATAGCGCGGCTTGGTAATATCGCCAAAGGATTTGAGAATCTCAAATTTCTCTTGCATCAAAATAGGCGAAATAGACTTAATGCGCCTCGCGTGTAGCGGTGTCTCTTCTAAAATATTGCGGATTTCCCCAAAGCCAACATTTAAACTCATAACCACTTTTTCGCGAATGGGATCGATGGGCGGGTTGGTCACTTGGGCAAATTTTTGTTTGAAAAAGTCGCTAAAACAGCGTTGTTTTTGGCTAAAAGCAGCAATGGGTGTGTCGTCTCCCATGGAGCCTGTTCCCTCTTTGCCGTCTTTCATCATCGGCTCAATGACAATTTCTTTGGCTTCTTGAGTGATGTTAAAGTAGCGCTGCAAATAGTGCAAATTTGAGAGTTTATAATCCCCTGTTTTAGAAAAAGGAATTTCCACAAACTCTTGCAAGTAGACCAAACTTTGATTGAGCCAATTGGTGTAAGGATTGGAGTCTTTAAGGTAATCATTGATTTCATCGTTTTTCATAATTTTGCCAAATTTCAAATCAATGCCAATCATTTGACCGCTTTGCAATCTTCCGCGCTCTAAAATGTTTTCTTCTTCTAGGTCAATGACGCCGTATTCGCTAGAAATTACGATGCGCCCGTCTTTGGTGATAATGTATTTCGCAGGCCGCAAACCATTTCGGTCCAAAATACAGCCAATATACCGTCCGTCCGTCAACGAGACTGCAGCTGGGCCATCCCATGGCTCAAAATTAATGCTCGAATACTCATAAAAAGCACGCAAGGCAGAATCCATATGGGGGGCGTTTTGCCAAGGGGCAGGAATGAGTGAGCGAGCAGCCTTGAAAAAATCAAATCCATTGATGAGTAAAAATTCAAACATGTTATCAAGGCTGGCACTGTCGCTTTGATTCCCTCCCGTAATGGGCAACAAGCGCTTAAGCTCTGCTTTAGAATAGACACTGCTTTGCACCGAACCGCCTTTGGTGACTGCGTTAAAACGGTTTGCGGAGATGGAGTTAATCTCACCGTTGTGAGCAAGGGTGCGAAAGGGCTGTGCAAGGCGCCATTTAGGAAGCGTATTGGTAGAAAAACGCTGATGAAATAACGCGAATGTGGTTTTAAAGTTTGGATTGGTGAGGTCTAGGAAAAACTCTTTGATGTGTGTTGGCATCACCAGCCCCTTATAGGAGACTACTTTACTTGAAAATGAAGGGATGTAAAAATCCTCTTCATCTTTTAACGCGTTTTCAATATCGCGTCGAGTGAGATACAAGAGGGCTTCAAAACGTTTGGTAGCAATCAGAGAGTTTGGTGCGACAAAGATTTGGACAATTTGGGGCAAGGTGTCAAGGGCTAGTTTTCCCAGTGCCTTAATGTTTACAGGCACGTCTCTGCACACAAGGACTTTTAAATCATTCTGTTCACAAATTTCTTCAAACACTTGCTTCTGTTCATCATTTTGCAAAAAAACCATGGCTATAGCAAATTGCTTTGGCAAATCCACGCCAAGCTTTTTTGCTTCTTCTTTCATGAAATCAACAGGTAAAGAAAAAAGCAAGCCGCTACCATCCCCGCTTTTTCCATCTGCGGCAATAGCGCCCCGGTGCATCATACGCTCAAGTGCCGTAATGCCATCCATAACATTTTCATGTGTTGGGATGTTATTAATATTAGCCAACAAGCCAAACCCGCAGTTGTCTTTGTAGCTCGTAAGGAGTTCCATAGCCTTGCCCTTTAAGAGAATTTCACCTTTAGTCCAAACGAAAATTTGAGCCAAAAATTTTTCGATATTACAAAACATTGTCTTAATACTTTATAAATTCAGTAAACAAGGGGTTTATTTGCAATTACATATCTTTTTTATGCTTAATAGTCAATATCTTTACATGTAAAGGTTTTTTGGGACTAGAAATGGTATACTTTTGGCTTAAAAATAAAGGGGTGCGTGTTTATATGCAAGGGTATATTGTCCATATCACCAAGGCCAAAGAAGAAGACTTAATTGTTCATATTCTGACAGAAAACAAGCTTAAGACCGCTTATCGGTTTTACGGGGCGCGTCACTCTGTCATTCATGTGGGGTATAAAATTGATTTTGAGCCCCATTATTCTACTAAATCCTCCTTGCCTCAACTTCGCGAGGTGCTACACCTAGGCCACCGCTGGAACGGCATTAGAGAGCGTATGTTGCTCTGGCAACGCTTTATTGCGTTATTTTACCCTCACCTCAAAGGCATCGAGTCATTAGAGCCGTTTTATCTTGAATTGTTAGATTGGTGTGCCCTTCGATGGGAAAAACAAAACCCCAAACGCATCGCATTAGAAGCCTACATTAAGCTCTTGGCACATGAGGGAAGACTGCATCCGCTTTCTGATTGTTTCGCCTGTGATTTGCCACTTCATGAAGAGGTAACGCTCACACGAGGGTTTTTGCCCGCACATCCAGCTTGTGTCTACCAAGAGGGCATGCAACGCCCTTTGGTAGACACGCTTTTAAATGAGGCTTCTGCGCTGCACCTTAGCGACAAGCATGTGGAAAGTTTATGGAGAACGCTACTAGAAGGCCTTTAGCGTAAAAGTGCTGGGTCCATAAAACTAGAGGTATGGAGCTTTTCAAAAGCAGATTTAAGAGAGATAAAGAGTTTAGGCTGTTCGCTCTCAAGAGAAGCTAGTAGTGTTTTGGTGCTAGCTCTTGCGTGGGGCATTTTTACATCAAAGCGCAAAGAAGGGCAAGCCTCATCTCCAATGACTTCGAGGCCATTTTTAGTAGCATTATCGCGCAGTTGACGCTCCCTTACGTGGATAAAAGGACGTATCACAACAAGGCCATTTTCTGCGGTGTATTTGGGCGCCAAAGAGCGCAATGCACCGTTATACATGAAGTTCATAAAAAAACTCTCTGCCGCATCATCTAAATGGTGGGCCAAGGCTAATTTATTAAAACCATGATTTAAGGCATACGTGTACAGCGCACCCCGACGCATTCGAGAGAAAAAACTGCAAAAAGAGGAGTTTTTACGAATCTTTTCACCTGCAAGTTCATACACCTTAGTCTCAAGCACTTCATGGGCTATCCCATAAGCTTCACAATGGGCGTGAAGTTTAGAATAATCCTCCCCCATTCCATAAGAAACCGTTACAGCTTTAAAGCTAAAATCAAAAGGCGCCACCCGCTGCATGTGGGCAAGAACGTGCATTAAGGCCAAAGAGTCTTTGCCGCCACTGAGCCCAAGCAAGACTTTATCGCCCTCGCCAATAAGCCCATAGGTCCCATTCGCTCTGCCTGTTTGACGGAGAATTTTCTTACTCAATTCAACCATGCGACAACTCTTCTAGCATCGCAATAACAAAGCTGCTGCTAATTTTTGCAGATTCTTTCAAAAAAGCATCAAAATCAAACTGCGCCTCCATGTCTGCTGCGTCACTAATGGCTCGCAAAATAAAAAATGGCACTTCAAGGGCGTCGCAGACCACTGCTACTGCCGCCCCCTCCATCTCAATGGCATCGGCTTGAAAGGTTTGCGCAACCCACGCTTTGCGCTCAGAACTTGCGATGAATTGATCACCTGTGGCAATAATTCCGTGCCTCAAAGCAACACCCTTGGCTTTAGCTACCCGATCCGCCAAAGCCAAGAGCTGCGTAGCAGGTTTTACATAAACAGCACCTTCTGGAACAAAACCGTGGGGGTGACCAAAAATACTAATATCCAAATCATGCTGACATAAAGCAGTGGCCGCCACCAAATCTCCAATGCTTAAAGCACTATTGACAGCTCCTGCCACCCCAGTAAATAGCAGCATGTCTGCGCCAAATTTCTCCAACAGTGTTGCGGCAGTTAGCGTGGCATTAACTTTGCCAATCTTGCTATAAGCAAGCACAATGTCAAGGTCTTTATATTTTCCCTCGTGGTAGGTGTTTCCGCCATAACGCAATTTGCTAGTTTTTCTGAAATTTGCCAACAGAGGCTCATGTGCACTGTGGGTTAAAAACGGTTCTATCTCTTCGAGCATTGCGCCCATGATTGCAATTTTCATTGTCTTCCTTAAGTGTAACGTAAATGGTATTTTTGAACAGCCCCAAGGCTTGGGTTTAGCTTTACATGTAAACATTCTGGAGTAAATAATGGTGCTTTGGCCACAAGTGCACCAGTAGGAGCCAATACACATGACCCACCCCAAAAGCCAAGTCCATCCTCAAAGCCCACACGATTGACAAACACCACATGTGCCTTGCAGTAAATAGCACAGGCGCCAAGAAGTGTTTCCCATGTCTTCTCTATGGTAAGCTCTTCTCCAAATCCTCGCGCAGGAGAATTGGAGAGCACAAGCACTGCATCAGGATTAGCTTTAGCAACTGAGGCCACAAACGAAACATCAAACAAATCTTCACACACAGCCATCACTGTTCTCCCAAGAGGAGTTTCAAAAGGGATGATTCCCTCTCCTTTGAAAAAAAAGCGTGCCTCTTGAAAAAGCCCATAATTGGGCAAAGTGCTTTTTTTATACACCGTTATTTCACCTGTACTTTTGGCGTATATCGCAGCGTTGTAAATTTTGTGATTTTCTTTGAGAGCGCACCCAAAAACCACATCGCACGCAGCACCCACAAAAGGGAGCTTTAAAAGCTCTTCATGGGTATATGCGTCTTCAAAAATCGCATCTTTTAGCATGTAGCCATTAAGGGAGAGCTCCGGAAAAACAAGCACATCACACGCGTGTTCATGGGTGCGCACCAATGCTACATGTAAGGCTTCATTTTCACGAGAAAGCATCGGTGCAATTTGCGCTAAAGCAACAGTCATTGCTGCGCTTTGATGGCCTCTTCCAAAGATGCCATATCTGTAATTGCGTAGGTCGGTTTTTGTGAAATGCGGCGATTTAGCCCCTTAAGTACCGATCCACCAAATTCCACATAGCACTCCACATGTGCATCATAAGCCTCAATGGATTGCTTATATTTTACCGGCATGGTCAGTTGGTCTTTTAATAAACTCAGAGCTTCTTCTTTGCTCTGGTAAGTCTTAGCTGTGACATTTGAAACAATAGGCGTTGCAAAGGTTGTGCCGAGTGCTTTTTGCATAGAAGCCAAAAGCGGCTCGCCTACACTTTCAAGCAAAGGACAATGGCTAGCCACCGACATAGCTAAAAGCAAAGCCCGCTTAGCCCCTGCTTCTTTAAATGTGCCTTCCAAGCTTGCTAAATCTTCCTTAATACCCGCTACTACAATTTGACCTGTACTATTGTAGTTTGCAGGCCAAACTTGCTTGCCGTCATTTCGCGCATGGGCACAAATGGATTCAACATCCACATCGTCCAAGCCCAAAATAGCCATCATACCTACAGCCTGATTAGCACACGCCTCCATCATCAACATACCGCGTGTATGCACAAGCGACAAACCTTCACGAAATGCCAATGCACCGCTTGCGTGCAATGCTAAAAATTCTCCAAGAGAATGGCCCAAAGTCAACACGGGCGCTTTAGGAAGTTGCGTCTCATAAAGTTTGTATGCAATAGCGCCAACTAAAAAAATTGCAGGCTGGGTGTATTGGGTTTGCTCCAAACGCGTGTTAGGCTCAAAAAGGAGGGTTTTCATGTCCCAACCAAGAGTATCACTTGCCTCTTCAATCATCTCTTTAGCCACAAAAGTGTGGTCAAAAAAATCTTTTCCCATGCCCAGTGCTTGGCTTCCTTGCCCTGGAAAAATAAAGGCGGTTTTCACTTTTTTTCCTTTCCCTCAAGATAATGGCCATATTCGCTGATTTTTTTTCGTAGGGTGTTGCGGTTAAGACCAAATTTTTCAGCCATGGCTAATTGAGAACCAAAAGCATCGTGTCCTGCCTTAATCAAAGGAACATCAAACAAATAGAGTAAATCACGGTAATCATTGCCAGTACCAATTTTTTTCTTTAAGTAATTTTGCATCATCAAGAGGATTTCATTTTCCCCAAAGGAGCTTGCCAAAAAAGTAGTATAGACAGAGCGACGCAAAGAGTATCCGTTTTCGCTCAAATCTGGTACAAAATCCTTTAAAAAAACTCGTTGTTTCTCATCAGCGTTAAACACTTTGCGAATCTCTAGAAAAAATTTATCAATTAGTGGATTTATGTCCTCGGGGCGTTCCCTTAGGGGTGTGAGTGTAATTTTTAAACTAAAAAATTCATCTACCAATGCATCACTTAAGACTCCTGAGGTAGTCGCGATAATGCGCGTATTGTGTTTGGCTAACAACTCTTTTAGCAGGTGAAATTGGCCAAGTTTATCAAAATTTTTTATGATAAGCTTACTGTTTGATTCAACGGCCTTGAGTACTTCATGAGCATGCTCCCCTGCAACAATAGGGGCTTGAACGATATGAGTAGCAAGGGTTGTTTTACCAACACCCTGTTCGCCCAAGATGAGCGCATTAATATTGAGGCTTTTAAGGAGGTTGGCCGATTTCAGAGCCTCCAAAGAGGCTCGTGATCGGGCAATAAAATTAGTGTGATCCACAGCAACTTCCGCCATGGTCTTTTCCATGACTTCCGCAGCACTCATCTTCTTCGTGGGAATGTGTGTGACTACCGCAGCCACCTGTTCCACCGCAACAACCGCCTTCTGCGCTTCCGCCAACAACACCAGAGGCTAGCTCATCTGCTGTTGCTTCGCGCACTTGAGAAATAGAGATAGCAAAAAGCAAATCTTTTCCAGCAAGTGGGTGGTTAAAATCTACATCAACGCTTTCATCATTAAAGCCCTTAACGGTTACCTGAACCGTTTGTCCATGCTCACCTTGCCCATAAAGGGTCATGCCCTCAAACAATTCAATACCAGCAAATTGTTCTTTGGGAAGCGTTTGGACTGCCTCGGCATCATATTCGCCATATGCGTCTGCTGCGGCAACTGTGATTTCTGCGTTTTCGCCTTGTGCAAGTTTAGCAATCTCAGATTCAAGTCCAGAAATAATATGCCCTTTTCCTAAAATAAATTCCAAGGGAGCAGATCCAAGATTTGAGTCTAAAACTTCACCATTTTGAACATCTTTAAGTTCATAATGCATTGAGACGACACTGTTTTGTTCAATAGCCATAAAAGTCTCCTCGTTAAAAGTAAGGGGAGATTCTAACACAGGTTTGTTTTAGTGATGCTTAGTGTTTACATGTAAAGAAGTTTTAAGAGAAGAGATTTATGGGCACTGCACACAAACCCCTTAACGATCTGGTGAGGCTTGGGCTTCTTTGGATTCAGGGTAGTTGCTTTTTAATGCACGGTAAAAAGGAGCTGCGTTAGCAGGTTCACCTATTTTGTCAAAACTGATTGCCGTGTGGTATAGCAAACGTGGAATATAGTCCGCCTTGTCATACAAATCAATACTAATTTTATAGTGCTTAATGGCCGTCTTCCATTGCTGTTTTTTGTAAGCAATTTCGCCTAAAAAATAGTTACTCCGCGCTGGCATATAATTCTTTTTGACCAATATGTCATACCGTGCCCAAGCTTCATCTAAATTGTTCGCACTAAAAAAACTTAATGCTTCTTGCATGAGTTCTGCACCAGGCTTAGCCTCAAGACCTGAAGGCAAAGGGGCTGTTTTTTTAGCACCCTCAAGCTCCCCTACACGTTCGGCTAGTGTAGCTAAAGTGCTTTTGCTAGCATAATTATTATTGATTGAGTCAATCAAGGAGCTCATTTCACCTAGAACAATTCTCAAGCGCTCGTTGTTTGTGTCTTGGGCATTTTTGGCCTCTTGAAGGTTTGTTTGAAGGAGAAGAATTTGCTCAGATGTTTTTGCAAAAGTTTCTTCAAGGGATACTAATCTAGCCTCAAGGGCACGCATATCTCCATCACTTCTTCCTACCCGAGTGTTGGTTCCATCCAGAACCGACCGCACACCCTCCATCTGCTCTTTCAATGAGGAAAAATCATTCCGCATACCCGCTAGTTCACGCCCCAACTTCTCAACCTCTTGGGTTTTTTCTAAAAGTAATTTTTCATTTTGCGTCAAGCCGTAGGGGGAAGGATTACGTAAATTACCAGCCTCAAAAACAGAAACTTCGGCTGCAAAAAGGAGTGAGGCAGCCCCAAAAAAGAGGGCTACCTTATGAGAAAAAAAACGCATGGATTAGGGAAGTAGCTTAAATTCTGCGCGTCGATTTTGATCCCAGCATTGCTTGTTGCTCTGGGTGCACACGGGGTTGCTTTCGCCAAAACTTACCACCATAACACGTTCGCTTGAAACACCTTGGGCCACAAGGGCATCTTTTACCGCTTTTGCTCGCTTTAGTCCCAACGCATAGTTGTATTCATCTGTTCCCCATTCGTCGCAGTTCCCTTCGACCTTAATAGACAAACCTGCTGCGTTTACTTGTTTGAACAAGGCTGCATTTGCTTCGATGACTTGTTGCATGTCTGAACGGATGGTGTATTTGTCAAAATCAAAATATACTTTTCCAGCCTTTTGCTCAAGATCCGCAATAAGCTTGGCAACAGCCTCTGCACCCGTCTCCACCTTGGTAGCATCGACACCAGAAATATTATCCATCTTAGAATCTACAGAACTTGGGGTGGTTGTGCTTTGCGTCATATCCACCTGAGGACTCTTTTGACTACACCCTGTAAACACCAACATCAATGTTGCTAACGAAGCCACTACCAAATGTTTCATTTTTTCACCTTTAAAATAAGATTGTGCGCATTCTACCATACTTTTTCTTTAAATTACCAGTCAATAGATTGAATATGGCCCGCTTTCAAGGGGAAATGAAAGCTTTTGTTGGCACCTAATCGAATGACACCTAAAGCACTTTGAGCACCGTATTCTTTAATAAACAAAACACTCTCTCCGTCATTAGAAAAGCGGGGGAAAAGATTTTTTCCTGTTGCTGTAAGCTGGCGAATGTAGTCTGTTTGAGTTGAGATAAGATAGAGATTAAACGTCCCAGAGCCAAATTCACTAGATTTTTCTCGACTAGAATAAACCATATAACGCCCAAAGGCCGAAACAGAGTTATTGTTTCTTCCGTGGTAAACCATTTGCTCAACACTGCTTTGTCCTATGGTTTTAGAAAAGATATTTGGGTACCCCAGCCGATCAGATACAAATACAATACGCCTTTCATCGTCAATAAACCCAGCACTCACATCAATACCTGAATACGTAGTAAGACGCTCAAGGTGTTTTGTTTGCGTATTATACATGTAAACATCCGGCTGATCACTGGGCGCCATAGTAAGAAGGAGTCTTGTGCCATCTTGGCTTACATCAGAAACCATCATCATACCTTCGCTTTGTGCAATCTTGGTTTTTTGTCCCGAAGAAAGATTAACGTGGTATAAAGTAGGGACCTTGGCAGTATAGTCAGAATAATAATAGCCAGACTGACGCGCATCTGCCCATTTGGGGAAAATATTTAGCCCGCCAGAAACAACAGTCTGTTGAAATGTTAATGTATAATCAGCAAGAACAATTTCACTTTGCTTTGGTGTTGTGTATTTTGAAAAAATAATAAATCGCTCCATCCATGCGATAGAAGGAAGTCCAAGTCCATCATTAAATTCCACCGCCATGCGATGGGCTAAAAATGGGTAGCGCTCCGGTTGTGCAATTTTATAACTTCGTTCACTGCGTAGTGTTCCCGTGCCGCCGTTGAAGACTTTAACGCGTGCTAAAATTTCTCCGCCCCAAGAATACTCAAGCTTATACCTTAAAACCAAATCTGGTGTTTTTGTGCTGGTGTGGTGAAGACGATAATCTCCGCCGTAAGTGCTTTTTGTATACTCATCAAGAACATCAAAGTTCGCACTAACTTTTAAATCCCCGATTAGCATTTGAAAAAAACGTCGCTTAAGTCCTGCATCCACATCATCAGCTGTTGCGTCTTGTAGAGCAACAACGGGGAGTCGCTCAAGACGCTTAACAATCTCCACCGTTGCATCTGAAGCAAACAATCCCACAACACATACTAACAACATAATAAACTTTTTCATCATTGCTCCATTAAGTCTTTAAAGGTTACATTCAGACTGGTCACATCCCCTTCGACAGAAGGAGGAAAAATGACAGATTTCATGCGTTCTAAAAAATCACGCAATTTTGCATTAAAGGCATTGTTATAAGATACTTTTACAATAGCGTAACTAAATCTTCCTTGACGATCAATACTCACACGCACACTCGCCTGAGCACCAGAAACAGTATCAATGGTCTGTTGCCAGTAACCCTCAAGTAACTCCGTAATTCTACCCAAATACTCATCATATGCGCCCGTTGCACTCGCCTCCATAGCAGCGCTCTCAAACGTCAAAGAGCCTACTAATTTACTTGCGGTATTTACGGGTGGGGTTTGTTCTGTTTTTGGCGTATCTTGGCGCGCGCGACTTTGTATTTTTGCAGGTGGAGTTGGGATAGGCTTGGGCTCAGCCAGCTTATTTGCGTCAATCCCTCGAAACAGCTCTCGCACGTTCGCCTCTTTGGGTGGAGAGGGCTTGGGTTGCGTCGGCGCAACCAGAGGAGGAGTTGGTTCTAAAGCTTTTAACACAGGGCGTACTTGCGCCACCTGTTGCCTTGGACGCTCCACCAACACTACATCTAAAAAGCTATCTTTTTTAGATGTGAAGCGTTGGACCCATTCTTGGTTGCTTGCCATATAGGCAACAAGCCCCACAAGAATAGCCACATAAACACCCACCGCGCCCAAAAACGCGAAGGCAGTGTTTTGTTTGATCTCTATTTCCATTTAGCCACCAGTTTCCAAGGCTACCTTATGAAATCCTGCTTCTTTTACACTTTTGAGAATATACATTACATCCTCATAAAAAAGTCGCTTATCTGCTTTAATATAAACTGGCGTATCCTTACTAAAGCCTTCACCATATAAAATAAAATTATCTGCAAATGAAGCGTAAGTAAAAGCATCATTTTTAATGAAAATTTTACGATCAGCATCCGCACGAATTTCTATTTCTGGCAACTGACTTACGGCCACTTTTTGGGATCCATCAGGCAAAGAAATATTTTCTTCGTAGACCAAGGTTGGTGTTGTCACCATTAAAATTGCTAACAACACCAACATAACATCCACCAAAGGCGTAATGTTTAAATCAGGTGTCTCATCCCAATTGATCATGTCCGCTCTTTGCTTCACCGGCCTTTGCATTAGAAGCAATAATTTCTGCTTGACGCTCAACTAGGCTTAGGACTTCGTAGGCTTTGCGCTTAAGCAAAATATGAAAAGAATAGGCAGGAATGGCAACAAAAATGCCAGCAGCTGTTACAATCAGAGCCTCGCTAATAGCGGGTGCAATAACACCCAAAGAAGCGCTTGAAGCATTTCCAAGACCACCAAAAGTCTCTAAAATTGAGACAACCGTTCCAAACAAACCAATAAAAGGAGAGGTGGAGGCAATAACAGAAAGCCATGACAAACCAATGGTTGCATTTTTTTCTGCAACATTTTTGCAAACTTTTAAAAGGTTGATTGAGTAGGAAGCCGAAGAAACACAGCGCTTCAAAATTGAATCGTCTCTGACATTTTTGGAGCCCATCATAATGGACTCCAAAGAAGCGCGTTCACGCTCATGCCACTGAGAAAGCTGTGACCATCTAGCAAAAAGAATGGTGAGAGTTGCTATAAAATAAACGGACAACCAACCCAGAACAACCCAAGTTACCACATTGCTACGCAATATATAATTTAAGAAAAGATCAACAGAGGCCATGTTCATTAGCGCAATCTTGCAATACTCTCAATTCTTGCTTTTGCCAAGGCAATAGAAGTCTCAGAATCACCCATGCTTTCAATGAGTTTATTGGCATTTTCTATAGAGGCCGCAATCTCGCTTTCATTGCTGCCGCGAACCGAAACAGCCCCATCAGCCAAAACAATAACCTTCTCTTCATCCACCTTAACATATCCCCAGTTCACGGCAACCACATCGTGCTTGCCGCTTTCCAATTCAATGTCCATAACTCCCGCTTTTAACATAGAAACGAAAGAGGCGTGGCCTGGCAAGATACCAAACTCACCCTCAACCCCTGGGAGGGTTACCGCTTTAACATCGTGGGAAAAGATGAGTCCAAGCGGAGTGACAACTTCTAATTTTAATGTGCTCATACTAAATCCTTAAGGCGGTATTAGCCTTTTAGTTTTTCCGCTTTGGCAATCGCTTCTTCAATGCTACCCACCATATAGAATGCATTCTCAGGCATATCGTCGTATTTGCCTTCCAAGATGCCCTTAAATCCAGCAATGGACTCTTCTAATGTAACATACTTACCTGGACTTCCTGTAAAAACTTCTGCTACAAAGAAAGGTTGCGAAAGGAATTTTTCAATTTTACGCGCACGATCAACAACCATTTTATCTTCCTCGCTAAGTTCATCCATACCTAAAATAGCAATAATGTCTTGTAAATCTTTGTATTTTTGAAGCACAGCCTGAACGCCTCTAGCAACCTGATAGTGATCTTCTCCAAGAATTTGCGGATCAAGCATACGTGAACTTGAATCCAAAGGATCAACTGCAGGATAAATTCCTTTTTCAGCAATCGAACGGTTTAGAACTGTTGTTGCATCAAGGTGTGCAAATACTGTTGCAGGCGCTGGGTCAGTCAAGTCATCCGCAGGAACATAAACCGCTTGAACAGAAGTAATAGAACCTTTTTTGGTTGATGTAATGCGCTCTTGAAAGCGTCCCATTTCACTTGCAAGGGTCGGCTGATAGCCTACCGCGGAAGGGATACGCCCAAGGAGTGCTGACATTTCTGCTCCAGATTGAGAAAAGCGGAAAATGTTGTCAATAAACATCAATACGTCCAGTCCCATCTCATCCCTAAAATACTCAGCCATCGTCAAACCCGTCAATGCAATACGGTTACGTGCCCCTGGTGGTTCATTCATTTGGCCGTAGCACAGGGCTACTTTATCCAAAACGTTTGAATCTTTCATTTCATGGTAAAGGTCATTTCCTTCACGCGTTCGCTCGCCTACGCCTGCAAATACAGAATAGCCGCTGTGTTTAAAAGCAACGTTGTGAATAAGTTCCATAATAATAACGGTCTTTCCAACACCAGCGCCCCCAAACAAGCCAACTTTTCCACCTTTTGAATACGGGGCCAAAAGGTCAACAACCTTAATGCCTGTTTCAAAAATTTCAGATTTAGTGCTTTGTTCTTCAAAAAGAGGAGGATCACGGTGAATTGGCCATTTTGTCTCAGTTTCAACAGGCTCACCCTCATCAATTGCTTCGCCAATAACATTTAAAATGCGACCCAAAACTTTTTCGCCAACTGGCACCTGAATTGGGCTACCTTGAGCAACAGCTAAAAGGCCTCGCGTAAGCCCTTCGCTCATATCCATAGCAATAGTTCGCACTCGACCATCACCAAGGTGCGCCGCCACCTCTAAAACAAGCTTTGTCGGCTTGCCCTCTACCTCATAATTGACGACGATCGCTTCGTTGATTTTGGGAAGATAACCGCTAAAATCAACATCGACCACCGGACCCATGATCTGGCTTATAACTCCATTCATTGAATGCTCTCCTTTAATAGTTCACTCTGCATTTATTTCATTGACTCGACGCCACTGATAATCTCAATAAGCTCAGTGGTAATAGACTCTTGCCTTGCTTTGTTGTAAGCAATATTTAACGCCTCAACGCGTTCTTTAGCATTTTTTGTCGCACTATCCATTGCTTGCATTCGAGCACTGTGCTCTGCTGCTAACGAATCAACAAGTGCATAATACATGTTATACTCAAAGTATTTTTTCATCAATTCTTCGAGAATTTTTTCATCACCAACGGGCTCAAACTCCATAAGAGAAAGGGCAGCATCACTAGACGCCGCTGGCGGATCAACAGGAACTATGTCATTAATCTTTAGTTCTTGGGAAATCATATTCATATACCCATTATGAACCAAAACAACACCGTCGGTAACCCCGTTGCTAAAATCATCAATCGCATCAGCAATAATTTCTTGTGCTTTTTCATAAGAAGGCGCAGAACTCACACCCGCATATGTCTTAAGCAATTCAACGCCTTGAAAATTAAAAAATTCAATTCCCTTGCGACCAACTGCGCGTAATCGCACTTTTACTTTCTTTGCCTTATGGGTTTCAAGTAGGTTTTTTACTGCTTTAATTGTTTGAACATTAAAGCCACCACACAAACCTTTATCTGCTGTTACAAAAATAATATCAATCTTCGAAGGCTGCTCAATAGGTTGAAAAAAGCGGCTCTCAAGATTTCCACTTTTGTACTGGTTCACCTTATAGGCAATCTCAGAAAGCACTTCATTGATCTTTGCAGCATACACACGTGACTGCTTTGCAACCTCTTCTGCTTTTCGCAGCTTGGCCGTCGACACAAGTTTCATGGCACGCGTTGTCTTTTGCGTATTCTGAACACTCTTGATTTTTCTCTTAATTTCTTTTAAATTAGCCATGAAGCATCCTTACTTTACAGCAAAGGTCGTCTTAAACTCGTTCAATGCCTTTGATAGTAAATCTTCAATTTCTTTGTCAAGCACTTTCTTACTTCGAATTTGCTCTAAAATTTCTGGATATTTAGCTTCAATAAAGGGGTAAAGCTCTACTTCAAACGCACCCACATCACTTACTTCAATATCATCCAAATAACCCCTTGATCCCGCATAAATCAACAATACCTGCTTTTCAACAGGAAGCGGTGAGTAGGGCGGTTGTTTTAGAATCTCAACCATGCGCTGCCCGCGCTCTAGTTGCTTACGGCTTGACTCATCCAAGTCGCTTGCAAACTGAGCAAAAGCTTGAAGCTCACGGTATTGTGCAAGGTCTAGTCGCAATGTTCCAGAAACTTGTTTTGTTGCCTTGATTTGAGCAGCACCCCCAACACGTGAAACAGAAAGACCAACGTTAATAGCAGGACGAATACCCGAGTTGAACAAATCAGACTCAAGAAAAATCTGTCCGTCAGTGATAGAAATCACGTTTGTTGGAATATAGGCGGATACGTCCCCTGCCTGAGTTTCAATAATTGGCAGTGCCGTCAAAGAGCCAGCACCTAAAGAATCGTTAACCTTGGCAGCGCGCTCAAGCAATCGTGAGTGAAGGTAAAAAACATCACCAGGATAGGCTTCGCGACCCGGAGGACGTCTTAAAATAAGAGACATTTCACGGTAAGCAACCGCATGCTTGGAAAGGTCATCATAAACAATAAGCGCATGTCGTGAATTATCTCTAAAATACTCACCCATTGTCACCCCAGCATATGGTGCCAAAAATTGTAAAGCGGCGGAGTCGCTAGCACCCGCATTTACAACGATTGTATAGTCCATTGCTCCATGCTCTTCAAGCTTTTTGACCACTTGAGCGACTGTAGATTGCTTTTGTCCAATAGCAACATAAATACAGACGACATCTTGCCCTTTTTGGTTAATGATGGTGTCTACAGCTACAGTTGTTTTGCCTGTTTGTCGGTCACCAATAATAAGCTCGCGCTGTCCACGGCCAATCGGAACAAGCGCATCAATAGCTTTAAGTCCAGTCTGAAGCGGCTCATGAACAGACTTTCTTGCCATAATTCCTGGGGCCTTTTCTTCTACAAAGCGTGTTTCAGAGGCCTCAATTGGTCCTTTAGCGTCGATAGGCTCGCCCAACGGATTAACAACACGTCCAATCATCGCATCACCCACTGGCACGCGCAATAATTTTCCAAGCCGCTTAACAGAGGAGCCTTCTTGAATTCCTTTTCCACTTCCCAAAACAACAACACCAACACTTGATTCTTCAAGGTTTAGTGCCATACCACTTTCGCCATTTTCAAACTCAACCATCTCGCCGGCCATAACATTTTTGAGTCCATAGACATTAGCAACGCCGTCTGCTGTGGAAAGTACTTTTCCTGTCTCCTCTACATCAACATTTAGATCAAAATTTTCAATCCGCTCTTTGATGATTGAGCTGATTTCATCAGCCTTCATTTTTGCTCCCACGTATTTACTCCTTACCGCTTATATTGCTTTTAATATGTGTTCTGTAAGTTGAGACTTTAACCGCTCAACCGAAAAACTTACCTCAACCCCAAGATCCTCAAGTTCAATTTTAATACCTGGGTACTCACTTTTTTTAGAAGTCAAGTGAATTGTGGCACCAAATTTTTTACCAAAGCTCGCCTCAAGATTCTCCAGTTGACTCTTGGTAAGCTCAAATGAACCTACAACCGAGCCCACAAAACGGTTATTTTTGATTGACATTTGATAATCAAGCCCTTGTTTTATCTCGGGTAAAATTCCAAGTCTATCATGCATGCTCAATAGTTTAATAAGATTCACTAGCTTAAGCTGAGGCTCTGAAATCATTGAAAGAAGAAGCTCTTCTTTTTGTTTAGAACTTACCTCACAAGAATGGATAATAGTTTGAAATTTTTCAACCTCATAAGCCATACACATTTCCTGCAAAGCAGAAGAGAAAGCTTCCAGTTCATTATCCCCAAGAGTTTGCATGAGAGCGTTTACATATTTTTTTGCCACCAATTCTCTCATTAGGCCACCTTCCTTAAGACGATATGGACAAACTTATCGCGGTCCAGAGTTGCTGCATCTCCTTGGAATATTTCATCCATAACCTCAGAAACAGCCACACGCGTCATACGTCGCCTTTCAATTTCAACTTGCTCATTATGCGTTTTATCTAAATTTTCCAACTCTTGTGCAAGCTCTTTTTGAAACTTCTGTTTTAAAATTTCAACCTCTTTTTTTGTTGTCTGGATAAGGGACTTTGCAGAAACTTTTGCCTCTTCAACCCGACTCAACGCCTCTTCTTTTCTCGCTTTTGATTCTTTAAGCTTTTGCTGGATGGAGTCCAAACTTTCTGCAATTCCATTGATTCGCTGAAAGTAGGCGGACTTAATTGGCTCTGCCAAAAGATAATAAAGTATAGCGGCAAAGATAGCAAAGTTAATTGCGCGAGGTACAATATCATACTCTCCGCTGCCGCTACCAGCCGCAAATAAAACAGCGGGGCTAGCAAACAGAAGAAAGTATCGTATCATGGTCATACTCTGTCTCCTTATCTTAAATTTGATTGAGTTTTGACTGAACACTCTCTTTAAAAAGAGGCATTTGTGCCAATAACCCACTCTTGAGCTCAACGCGCTCTTTATCCAAGCCTTCCAAAAACGCCGTATACTCTTCTTCGAGCTCTGCTTTGCGTTGTTCAACTTTTTTTAAAGCAGCATCTTTGAACTCTTGAATAAAATCTGCACGCACCCTTACGGCTTCTGCTTTGGCTTCCCTGATAATGCGCTCTGCTTCTTCTTGATACGCATTAATATCGCTAGTATTTTTTCCAGCATTCTCATAGTCGTTTGCAATTGCACTGTCCCTATTATGAATAAATTCCAAAAGAGGGCGGTACAACATTTTGTTTAGCAAAACCAACATAACTAGAAAAACAGCTACTGCCACCAACAACAGCGCCGGACTAATATCCAACATGAGCTTACTCCTTGTATTGATAAACACCTAAGACAAAAATCAAAATACGGTGGATTGGTATCGAGCACTTTGTTAAAGTCGACCGGATTCTAACATAGTTAAAGAAAAAATTTTATTAAAATTAAATAATCTGTGACATTTTGTTAAGAAAATCTTCAATCTCTCTTTCATTTTTAAAAGCAATAGCAATAGAATTATTGGACACTTTCACCTTTAATCCAAACCCCTGAAGGCGCTCTTTTGCAGATGAAAGCAGTGGTGAAATTTCAGGTTTTGAAGTTTTTTTGCTAGCCGTTTTCCCTTCTTTTAGGCGTTTAATAAGTGTTTCTGTATCACGCACACTCAACTTTTGACCCAAGATGGTTTGCACAACTTTTTCTTCTTCTTCGGGACTTAATCCAACAATAATTTTTGCATGCCCTTGAGAAATTTTTCCCTCACTAATGTAGCGCTTTGTTTGTTCACTCAGACTCAACAATCGCAGGGTATTTGTAATTTGGGTGCGGCTTTTATGAATAATTTCTGAAAGTCCCTCTTGCGTAATGGCGTATTCTTCAATAAGCTCATAGTAAGCATTGGCCAGCTCAACAGGGTTAAGGTTTTCGCGCTGAATATTTTCAATAAGCGCAAGCTCACGCAAATTCTCTGAAGCAATATCTGCCACAATTGCTTTGATGTATTCAACGCCAGCAAGCTTACTTGCCCGCAGTCGTCGCTCACCTGCAAGCAACATGTAACCGTCTTCTTTTTCAACAACCAAAATAGGCTGCAAAAGCCCATGTTTTTTTATTGATCTTGAAAGCTCTTCCAGTGCAGTTTCATCAAAGTGAGTACGAGGCTGAAAAGGATTGGGACGAATAGCATTTATTTCAATCTCGCGCACCAAATCCGCACTGTGTCCATTCAGCTCTTGGTTGTAAGCATCTTCAACATCACCAATAATAGCCCCAAGTCCTCTTCCTAATGCTTTTTTAGCCATACTAACTTACCATAATCGATTGAGCCAAATCTTGGTATGCTTGGGAGCCTGGCGATTTGATATCATAAAGGATGATAGGTTTTCCAAAGCTTGGGGATTCTGCTAACTTTACGTTGCGCGGAATAACAACATAATCTCCTCCTTGCTTATCTACAAAAAGTTTGCTTTTGAAATGTTGTTTCAAATCAGCAAACACTTGCTTTGAGAGGTTATTTTGAATGCTAAACATCGTTGGCAAAAACCCTTTTATTTCCAATTTTGGATTAATTGTTTTCTTAATCAGTTTTACGGTGTTTAGAAGTTGTGCCAACCCTTCTAAAGCATAAAATTCGCACTGGATTGGTATGATGATAGAGTTTGCAGCGCCCAACGCGTTGATTGTGATACTGCCAAGAGCAGGTGGTGAGTCAATAATAATATAGTCGTATTGATCGGCAATTTCTTCAATTTTTGTTTTTAAAATAAGCTCTCTTCCCTTGGTTTTGTTATCATAAAATTCTTTTTCAACACCAACAAGGCCGATATTCGAGGGAGCCAAATGGAGTGTTGGCAGGGAAGTTTTTAGGATAATTTGAGACATGCGCTTGCGACCAATAAGCACGTGATAAATGTTAAACTCGTAATCATTGCGGCTAAATCCCATGCCTGTTGTGGCGTTAGCTTGGGGGTCGATATCTATCAGCAACACACGCTTTTCGGCAACAGCCAAAGATGCTGCAAGGTTCACCGCCGTGGTTGTCTTTCCTACGCCACCCTTTTGGTTGGCAATTGCGATTATTTCACTCATCGTAAGCTGTACACCTTTTTGTTTCCAATCTGAATCGAGCCATCACTACACAAGAGCGCCTCGCGTAAAGAGACTTTCTCTTCGCCAATATGACATGTTGATACTTTGCTATGCTCGAATTCTAACTTATATTTACTAAAAATATTCTTCCACGAGGGCAAGGCCGAAAGTCTGTGCAAAAAAGATTCTAAAAATCCTTGAGCCTCTAAAACGGTGTCTAAAACCCCAAATGGCGGGGTTGATGTCTTTAAATTGATGCCCATAGAAACAACGATGCACGCTCCCGTCTTAATGCTCATTATCCCGCCAATTTTCTGGCTTTCCACATACAAGTCATTGGGCCATTTTACCCATGCCCTCGAACCTGCGTCGCAAAGAATCTGTTTTGCTATCATCCCAAAATAGATCGAAACAGACGCCAAAGGCAAATCCTTTGGAAGATGTTCCTCCTTTACACACAAACTCAAAAAAAGATTGCCACTTCCGCCTTCCCATTGGTTGCCTCGGCTTCCCACTCCCTGCGTTTGCTCTCTCGCTGTTATCACAACAGGGGGTTGCAAAGTGTTATTTTTTAATCCCTCTAAGACATACTGATGGGTTGAAGGGGTTGATTCAAGAAAGTAATGCTCCAACGCCACTCCTTTTTCCTGCCAAATAATCCTTTACATGTAAAGGCTTCTTTGAAGGCGCCTGCACATAGCAAACGCGCACGCTCCCTTGTGAACATCCTATGACTGCACCTTCTTTATCTAATGCAAGAATCTCTCCAGGTTGGTACCCGCCCGTACTGGACTCCACACAAAGCTCCAAAAGCTTAAGGCCACTAGATAACCAAAGGCCCGGCCATGGTGTTAGTGCTTGAAATTTTCGGCACAACACGGTACTGCTCGATGAAAAATCTACAATCCCTTGTGCTTTTGAAATTTTCGGTGCATAGGATGCTAGGGCATTGTGTTGAGGCAAGGGAAACACGGCATCTAGCTGCTGAAGGGTTCTTAAAGTTAATGTGGCCGCACACGCTGCTAAAGCTTCAAAAACTTCTGGTGCTTTTATGTGTGGGTCTAAAGAAAGGTAAGCATAGCCAATCATAGCACCCGTGTCCAATCCCTTGTCCATTAGCATAGCGGTTACTCCCGTATAAGCATCGCCCGCCAAAAGTGCTGCTTGAATAGGGCTTGCGCCTCGGTATCTTGGAAGCAGTGAGGCGTGGAGATTAATACAAGGGGCAATGTCCAACACAGATTGAGGCAAAAGCTGTCCGTAAGCAGCCACCACAATCACATCAGGCGATAAGGCTCGCAGTGTTTCTTGAATTTCAGGAAGTTTTAGCGAAGAGGGTTGAAACAGCGGAATCAAAGGATGCCCATTAAGAAGGCACTCTTTGACATGGGGTGGCTTCAGGAGTTTATTGCGTCCCGCAGGCTTGTCAGGTTGTGTAAACACGCCCACAACCTGACACTCATCCCACCCCAAAAGAGCCTCAAGGATAGACGTTGCATACTCGGGTGTTCCCATAAACACCACGCGCATTACGCCTCCCTTGGAGGGCAAAATAGGGTTCCCCCTTCGTGCTTATCGTGAAGCAAAAAACTGTACACGTCTTTGAGTTCAAAGCCACTTGCCATAAACATAGCGCCCTTGCGTTGGAGTAAAAAATTAGCGGCTTTAAGCTTAGTAACAATGCCTCCTGTGGCAAATTCAGTGCCCGGAGAAAAGGGTAAATGCAGCTCTTCTTCTTTAATTTCATGAACAATCTTGCGCATTTTGGCATCGGAGTTCTTGCGGGGATCTTTGTCGTAATAACCGTCAATATCCGATAAAATTACTAAAATATCCGCATCAAAATAGTGAGCCACATGCGCAGAAAGTTGGTCGTTGTCTCCAAAAACAATCTCTTCCGTGGCCGTAGCATCATTTTCATTAATGATAGGCAAAACACCTTGCCCTATCAAGGCATTAATGACATTTTGTGCATTTTTAGTGCGTTTGCGCGAGTCAAAATCTTCTGCAGTAATAAGCACTTGAGCCCCCATTTTAGAAAAATGCGAAAGCTTTTTGTTATACGTCTCAATCAAATAAGGCTGGCCAATAGCAGCAAGGGCTTGGCGATTTCCAAGGATACTTTTATCCAATTTAAGCCTCGTGTAGCCAGCAGCAATCGCGGCAGAGGAGACCAAAATCACCTCATATTTTTCCATCAGCGCCACCAAAAACTCCACAAGATTAAACATACGCTCGCGGCTAAGGTGATTTTGTTCGCTCAAAACATGGGTGCCAACTTTAACAACAACGCGTTTCATCTTCTCGTACCTTTTGAACTAAATCGGAAAGCGCAAAACGAAGGGCCTCTGTATTTCCATGGGTTACCGAAGAAAGTGGCAATACAAAATAAGGCTTTTTGGCGTCAAACTCATGGTAATCTTGGAAATAGGAAGGGAGCTCTCCCGTGAGTCGATAGCGCTCTTTCGGCGGGCAAACTTCTAACTTCAAGTGCGCTAAAAATGCCTCGATATCGCCTGCAATATTTTCACTATAAGCCCCATCGTAGCGCGTTAAGGCAATAGCAAAATAGCGCGAAGAAAGCAACGAAGAGTACTTGACAAGTTCTTGCTTTAACGTTTCATACTGCTCAATCAAAGGTCGGTAATTAGCCAAATCTATCATAAAAAGCAAGCATTTTGTCCGCTCAATGTGACGCAAGAATTCAAGCCCCAAGCCTCTGCCCTCGCTGGCTCCTTCAATGATGCCAGGAATATCGGCCATCACGTAGGAATTGTACATATCCACCTCAACCATGCCAAGCTTGGGTGTTAGGGTTGTAAATTCATAGTTAGCAATCTCAGGCGTAGCGTTTGAAAGGGTAGAAATGAGCGTGGATTTACCCACATTAGGAAACCCCACCAAGCCCACATCAGCAATAAGCTTAAGCTCCAAACGCACGGCTTTAATCTGGCCTGGTTTACCCGGTTGTGAATGGGTGGGACGCTGGTTCACAGAGTTTTTAAAATGGGTGTTTCCAAGACCGCCCATGCCGCCTTCTAAAAAAACAACCTTTTGCCCATGTTCCACCAAATCCATAAGCACTTCGCCGTTCTCTTGATCAAGAATCTGTGTTCCTGGAGGAATGATGACTTCAAGGGATTCGCCTTTTTTGCCATACATATTTCGCCCCATGCCCGCTTCGCCATTTTTTGCTTTCAGTGCGCGCTTTCCTTTAAAATGGGAAAGGGTGTGAGTATTGTTATCAACACACAGGACAATATCCCCACCTCGGCCGCCATCGCCGCCATCAGGTCCGCCCATAATGACGTGCTTCTCGCGCCGAAATGAAACGGCACCGGGGCCACCTTTGCCTGCGCTCAGGGTTAGTTCAACGGTATCTATAAACATGGGTCTACCTTTTTTACATGTAAGAACGAAATAGTATGAAACAAAACGAGGACGGGTAGGCCAAGCCTACCCATGAGAGAAAGTGAACTATGCGGGGTAAACAGAAACTTTTTTTCTGTCGCGGTCTTTGCGCTCAAACTTCACATAGCCGTCAACCAACGCGTAAAGGGTATGGTCTGTGCCCATACCTACGTTGCTGCCCTTATGTGTTTTTGTGCCACGCTGACGAATGATAATGTTGCCAGCTCGTACAAATTCTCCACCGAATTTTTTTACACCAAGCCGACGACCGGCGGAGTCTCGGTTATTCTGGGTACTACCTTGACCTTTCTTATGTGCCATTGTTTCTCCTTAGCTCGCGATTTTTACGACTTTAACTCGGGTAAACTCACGGCGGAAACCGCGCTTGAGTTTAGAGTCTTTTCGTCGTCGCTTTTTATAAATAACAACTTTTTTATCTTTACCAGAAGTAACTACTTCAAGTGTTACTTTTGCGCCTTCTACCAATGGTGTTCCCACCGTCAACTCACCATTGTTAATGGCAAGCACTTCCGTAACCTCGATTACGTCTTTCGGGGCAGCGTCAAGTTTATCGACATTTAAAAAGTCGCCTTCTTGCACTTTGTATTGCTTGCCGCCGTTTTTAATGATAGCGTACATTGCTAATCCTTAAGAATTTTGGATTACCATAGGGCACTTTTTGAAAATTTCAAGAAAGATTTTGGAGCACCTAAATGGCATATAAGAGGCGCATAATAGCCAAAAAAAAATTAAGCCTAGTTTAAAATAATTGCGCGCACCTCATCAATCAAAGCGATGGAAGCTTCAATTTCTGCCTTACGGATAGCCACACTTTCTATATTAAACCCAACAGGAACACCCTTGGCAGTGCCGTACATGTAAAGCATTTTTGCCACATAGCGGATATGCGCCATCGATCCCCCCAGCATATCATCTGAAGCCAAAAGCATCTCTTCTAGCATGGAGGGGATATGAATCCCTAGCCATTTCATGAACGTAAGGGTTTTTTCCGATCCGCATGGCGTAAGGGTAAAAACGATAGGCACCAAGGGAAGGTTTTTAGCCTGAGAAAGCGCCACATAATCATCCAAAAAGCGCTTAGATGCCTCCAAATCATACACGGCTTGGGTCACAAAAAAACTACATCCCTCTTCAACTTTACGGACCACGCGCTCATGTTCATCATGTTTTTTCATGTGCCGCTCTGGGATAGCAATACCCCCAAGCAGCAAATCTGGTGCTACCTCTCGTTTCAAAGCGTACGCTTCTTGCATGCTAAGCGTCATCTGCTGCGTACGTGAAGCTGCCCCCACAAATACACATAAGGCCGCAGCATTATTGTGCTCTTCAAGCCAAGCTTGGGTTTGGGCTTTGGTGTATTTTCCTATTGCTCGGTATAAAATAGAAGGGGTAGACAATTCCTTGAGATAAGAAGAAGCGTATGTTGCTGGGTCAATGGTCTCCAAAAAAGGAAAGGGGCGCTCTTGATTGGTGCGCTGGGCCTCATCTTGTAAATCATACACCACCACACCATCAATAGTGCTATTTTTTAATCGTGCGCACTGCCGTGCAGCAATCTCTTGAATTTGGCTAGGCGTGTTAGTGGCCTTAGGGGGCGTAAGACCATACAGCACAATGCCCGCCTGTCTTTGATGAATCTGTTCCACAACATTCTCCTTTTAAGTGTGGCGTATTTTACTTGCTCTGACTTAGCTTTTGCTTTTGCTTTGTTTTTAAGACGGGCTATGTTAAGTTGCTGTACATAACACTCAAAACGAAGACACCTTAAGTGTTTTCGTTTTTACCCCATCAAGGAGACCCCCATGCAGTATCTGGTTGCTGGACTTATTATTTCTACTTTATTCCTAAGTGGCTGCGACAAAAAAGAGGCTTCGACCCACACTCCTCCCACCACAACCACCCAGGCAAGCCCTTCTGTTGCTAGTGATTCTCCCAAAAAAGAGGCAGCACAAGAGAAAGACGACATTGAAAAACAAATTGCCCAAGCGCTAACCCCTGCGCAAGAGGAAGTGGCTAAAAAACTGGAAGAGACCAACAAAGAGCTCTCTGAACGTTTAGCGCAAACAGCACAAGAAGGAAATGAAAAGATTCAAGAAACCCTTGAAGCCACAACATCTACACTCATGGTGAGCGAAAAATCCGCACCCCAAAAAGCAAATGCCTGTGCCACTTGCCATGGAGCAAAGGGAGAAAAAGTTGCCCTAGGGCGCAGCAAAATTCTCAATGAAATGACGTCTCAAGAGATCAAAGATTCTCTTTTGGGATACCAAGAGGGTACTTACGGTGGTGCCATGAAAGCAATGATGCAAACACAGGTAAGGAATTTAACAAAAAAAGAGATTGGAGCCTTAGCCCAATTTTACGCCAAGCCATAACAAGATTTCTTGTTATGGCTTGGGAGGGTTTTAAATGACCATGTTGGTGTAATAATCTATTTGATCTTTTTTCAAAATACGAATATAGTTAGTACTTCCCGCCACACCAGTAGGGTACCCTGCGGTCGCCACATAAGTTTTTTCAGGGTCAACAAACCCTAACTTTACTGCTTTTTGAACCGCAGTGGCCAACATAAGGTTAAGGCTGGTTTTTTCCACCGTCATAATGGGTTCAACGCCCCATGCTATCGTCAATGAACGTGCCGTTTTTTCATCGTGTGTTACGGCGTAAATATCCACGCTTGTGCGGTATCTTGCCATTTTTTTCGCAGATTGCCCAGAGCCTGTAAGGGACATAATGGCTCTGGCGTTAAGCTCCACAGCAAGACGCGCTGTTGAAGAGGCAATCATATCTGTTTCATCTAGGTATTCAAATTTATCAAACTTGCCATAGGGGTAAACGCTTTCGGTCTCTTTGATGGTAGCCGCCATTGTTTCGACAACTTTAACAGGGTTTTTACCAATGGCGCTCTCCTCCGAGAGCATCACGGCGTCCGTCCCGTCCAACACGGCATTGGCCACATCGCTAATCTCTGCGCGGGTAGCTGTTTCGTTTTGCGCCATCGATAAAAGCATTTGCGTGGCTGTAATAACAGGCTTTGAGGCGGCGTTAGCTTTTTTAATAATACGCTTTTGAATACTAGGGACTTTGTAATAAGGCACTTCGATGCCCAAGTCTCCTCTAGCAACCATCAATCCGTCGCTCGCGTCCAAAATAGCATCAATATTCTCTACCGCATCAAATTTTTCAATTTTAGCAAAGAGTTGTATCTTGCCTCCATTGGCATCCAAAATTTCCCGTGCGCGCACCATGTCTTGGGCGCGTTGCACAAAAGAAACAGCAATAAAATCAATATCATGGGCAATTGCCCAGAGCATATCGCGCTCATCTTTGGGCGTAATGACATCTATATTTAACTTCGTATTGGGAAAATTGACCCCTTTGTTGGAGGCGAGCTTGCCACTGTTTTCCACACGCGCAACAATCCGTTCACCCGCCTCCACAACTCTGGTGCGAATCATGCCATCGTACAAATAGATGTACTCATCTACGTTCAATAGCGTAAGAATTTGAGGTTGATTAATGCTAAGCTCATACACGCCTTCACTCTTTTGTTTTCCCACGATTTCGCCGCGCACAAATTCAAGAGTATCGCCCTCCTTGAGAGAAAACTCTGTTTCAAGTTTTCCAACGCGAATTTTTGGGCCACAAATGTCTTGCAAAACACCAACTTTTTTGCCTGTTTGCTGTTCTGCTTGACGAATTTTTTCCAAAGTAGCCTCGTGGTATTCATGCGAACCGTGGCTAAAGTTAAGGCGAAAGACATTAACACCTGCTAAAATAAGCCCGCAAAGTGTTTCAATACTATCGCTTGCTGGACCCACAGTAGCCAAAATTTTTGTACGTTTTTCCATTGACAAACTCCTAAGAAGTGATATTGTATGCACTATCCTAACACGAACCCATTACAAAATCTTTACATGTAAAGATGGTGAATAAAAAGTAACAAAATAACATACATTGATTTAAAAAACAGTAAACGTTTTCTTTCACAGGCACCTTTTGCTACAATAATCCACGCTACATGTAAAGGAGAACCCATGCGTATTGAAAAAGAAAACACCCTTTTGATGGTCGTTGATGTTCAAGAGCGTCTCATTCCTCATGTTGCCAACTCCGTTGCGTTGGTCGAGAACATTGCCAAGCTTATTGAGGGCTTTAAGCATCTTGGTGTTCCTACAGTGCTAAATGAGCAATACCGCAAAGGCCTTGGTGAAACCCTTCCTTCCATAAAAACATTGCTCGAAGGTGTTAAATGTTACGAAAAGGCCACCTTTAGCTGTTGCCAAAACACACCGACCCTCACCCATGTTCTTGAGAGTGGAAAAAAAGTCGTTGTTGTTGTAGGCGCCGAAACCCACGTGTGCATTTTACAAACGTGCTTGGATTTGCTCGCTAGCGGAGTATTGCCTGTGGTGGTGGTAGATTGCGTAAGTTCGCGAAAAACCCTTGACCATGACATTGCCCTAAAACGCATGGCGCACTCAGGTGTTGTGCTTTCAACACTGGAGTCTATTTTGTTTGAATTGTGCAAAAGCTCAAAAGAACCCACGTTCAAAGCAATCAGCGCCCTCATCAAATAATTTTTTGCAAAACCGCGCGCCATCAAACCGCTGCTTGTGCCCCAAAAGCGCAAGCAGACTGGCTAATTAATAGCACATAAATGTCAAAAACAGTAAAATGCGCGCCATTACGTCACGAGGATTTGAATGTCAACATCTACCCATATCTTTAAAGAAACCTTTGCATTTTTAGAGCAACATATCGACGAAAGCTTTTATTGTGAATCTTTTGATGAAGTCC
>NZ_JAFHKK010000004.1 GCF_016937535.1 Sulfurospirillum tamanense
AAAGTAGCCAATCAATGTTTGTACCAATAAATCAATTTTTGGATTACCATTTGGATCAAATTTAATATATTTAAAGTGTAAATTAACATCAATACCATCTACCACATTAGTATGTTGAACTTTATCAAAAATATTGTCATAATATTTTTGTGAAATTTTCAAATATTTATCTAAATTCATCTATGACTCCCTTCTGCCATCACCGCCCACTCACCCTTTCTGGCACTCCCAATTCTTTGGAGTCTGTTTTCTTTTTTAAGATTTGCGAGTTGTTTTTCTATGGCTCTTGTGGTAAGTTGTAATTCTGTTGCTAACATTTTTATGGTTGCTTTTGGATTTTTCTGAAGATACAAAAGAATTGCCTCATCCGTATTTACCGAACTTTTTTCCGAACTAATCACCGAACTTTCGATGCTTTTCAAAATAACCTCAAGCATAAACTCCACAAATGGAGTACTCTCTCCAAGCGCACTTGAAGCCTCTATCGCTTCATAATATCTCTCTTGATAATCCCTTACCACACTCTCAACTGGCACAGCCAAAAAAGCTTCTTTCCAGCTATATAAAATCACACTTTGCCATAGCCTACCGATTCTTCCATTGCCATCACTAAAGGGATGAATAAACTCAAACTCGTAGTGAAACACGCTACTTTTTATAAGAGGATGTTCGTCAGTATTTTGAAGCCACTCAAACAGGTTACTCATCAAAATCGGCACTTTGCCACAAGGGGGAGCTACGTGCGCTACTCCGTCTTTACCGCCCACGGCAACATTTACCGCCCTAAAGACTCCCGGTGTTTTTAACACTCCTTGCATGAGCAACTTATGGGCTTTTAGTAAGTCGTTCATATTTTTGTGGTCGTAGTTTTCAAACTCTTTATACGCCCTGATTGCCCCCTCGACTTCTGTAATCTCCTGAAACGTACCTAAAACTCTTTTACCCTCTAATATTGCAGTAATTTTCTCTTCACCTAAAAAATTACCCTCTATCTCCAAGGTTCCTGCCAATGTTTTAATGCGGTTGATTCTACGAAGTTTTAGCGTAATAAGTTCGTTTAGGTTTACTTCTATCCTCCCCATCTTTTCACTTATTCTTGCAATAAGATTTGCTATTTTGCTCGTTATGGTATAGGGTGGCTTGTAGTTCATCTGTCAATCTCCCGTTGCGGTTCCAAATACTCCTGACTACGTGTCATTACCCACCTTTCACGCTAAAATACTGCAAACCTTTACATGTAAGCCCCTAAAAACACTCCCGCATGATGGTGCCTATCTCTTCCTTGGTGACGCTTTCTTTAGCCAAGAGGCGTTCGGTGATGGCTTCTAGTGGGGTTCGCATGCCTTCTAAAAAGCTTTCTACTTCTTTGCTAGCTTCCCCTAGGAGTGTGGCGAGGTCGGTGGCTTGGGGGAAGAGTGAGGCACCCATGCCATAGGTGTTAACCATGGCTTCGGCCAGTTCGCGGGCGCGGGCGAGGTCTTCTTTGGAGTTAGAGTAGTGTTCATTGTAGAGCATTTTAGAAGCCGCCATGCCCGCAAGATAGACTTTCATTTTCCCCATCATTTGGGTTTTTGACTCTATCTCACGGTCGATTTCTTTGAGGCGGTCGTTCATGAGCGTGACCTTGTCAAATTCCACTTCAAACCAGTGGGCGCACAAGGCTTTAGCCGCTTGGTAAGAGGCTTGGATGCGCTTTTCGGTTTCGCTAAGGCTCATGACTTTGTGCTTACCTAAAAGCACCTTGTCGCGCACCGCTTGGAAGTCCTCAAGCACGATGCTCACCCCGCCGCGTCTTAGGGCGTTGATGGCCGCTTCGTTCACAAAGGTCGCCAACGCCGCGCCGCTAAAGCCCACGCTCATGCGCGCCACTTCTTCCACGTCTACGCTCGAAGGTTTGTCCTTAAGGTACGTCCGCAAAATCTTCTGGCGGTCTTCAAAATCAGGCATCGGCAAGAAAATCCGCCTGTCAAACCGTCCTGAACGCAACAACGCCTCGTCTATCATCTCGATGCGATTGGTCGCGGCGATGACCATGACTCCTGAGCTGTCTTCAAACCCATCGATTTCTGTTAGTAACTGGTTCAGCGTCGCTTCGCGCTCGTCGTTGCGCATCCCGCCACGCGCCTTACCCACTGCGTCTATCTCGTCGATAAAGACGATGGAAGGCGCATAGGACTTGGCCTTAGCAAACAGCTCGCGCACCCGTTTTGCCCCCATCCCTACGTAAATCTGCACAAAACTTGCCCCACTTTGGTAAAAAAACGGCACATTTGCCTCACCCGCCACGGCTTTGGCTATCATGGTTTTTCCCACCCCTGGAGGCCCCACAAGTAACACGCCTTTAGGAAGCGTTATCCCAAATGAACGGTATTTGCTAGGGTACTTTAAAAAATCTACGATTTCCGAAAGCTCCTCTTTCACCCCCTCAATCCCCGCTACGTCTTTAAAACTCACCGTTGAAGCCACAGGGGTGATGCGCGCGGGCATGAGCGTTTCAAGCTCAAAGGCATGGTTGCGTTGTTGTTGGGTTTGCTGTTGGTCTTGGTTTTCCTTGTAGCGTTTGCCGTAAGAAAGCAAGGCAATCAACCCCGCAAACATAATCCCAAACAACACCAAGTCATACAACAGCGGATTGTCTTTTTTCACCTCAACAGGCACGTGCTTAAGGAGTTCATCAATCACCACACCGTCTTTGACGATGCTGTAGTAGCCCGTTTTGGTGTAAAACACCACTTCGTCTTTTTCGATTCTTGCTTTTTCGATGGCGTTGGTGCTAAGCAGGGTTTCGTACATCTTAAGGTCAATAGCTTCAGGTCGGTTGCGCAGATACCCAAAGAGCAAAAGCCCCACAACAACACACAACGCCATCACGGCGATAGCGAGTTTTTGAGACTTAAAAAATGGCTTCATTATGTGTCTCCTTTGCTTCGTGTCTGGTCAAGCTTACCCATTCTTTCGTCAAATCTTTAGAGGTATAAATCTTCACGCGGTTATAAAACTGGTCGTATCCTGTACAAACATTTCCCTCTTTTTCTTCCACTAAGACTTCTAGCGTCACGCCCTCGTGCGCCTTACGAAAGGCAAAGTTTTTAGCTTCGATGAGCGCGGTGACTTGCTTGAGGCGTTCTTTGGCGATGTCCCCTGCGATTTGAGGTTTCATGGTTGACGAGGGTGTGCCGTCGCGTTTGCTGTAGGTAAAACAGTGCAGGTGCGTCAGCGGAAGGGCTTCCAAACGACGGTACGCATCTTCCCAGACTTGGGGCGTTTCACCCGGATGTCCGGTGATAAAATCCGTCCCTAGTGCAAACCCATATTCTCGAAGTTCCCAAAATAACTCTGTGTCTTTTTCGATGGTATTGCGCCGTCGCATGAGGCGCAGCATCTGGGGCGAAGTGTGCTGAAGCGCTACATGTAAATGCCGCTCCAACCACGGCTCACTCAAAATCTCCCGAAAACTCGCATCAATCTGTACAGGCTCAATGCTCCCAAGGCGGACACGGCGGATGCCCGAAACCGCGCCGATTTTCCCCACCAAACGCCCCAGCGAACTCCCCTTGTCCTTACCGTAACTGCCGATGTTCGTACCCGTAAGCACCACTTCGCCGTAACCGTTTTTTGCCAAAGTTTTGACTTGCGAGAGGATGACTTCTTCTTCTTGAGAGCGCGCATTTCCCCGCACCAAAGGGATGATGCAATAGCTACAGCGAAAATCGCACCCCTCTTGAATCTTCACAAAAGCCTTGGTTTTCCCCTCATACTCACTGACAATCTTTTGGTCAATGCTCGTTAAATCTCCCGCTTCAAAAAAAGGCGCAGGGCGAGAAAGCAAGCTTTGGATGTTTTCGCGCTCTGAATGCCCAAGCACCCCAAATACTAAGCCCTTGTCAAATAACTCTTGGCCTTTACTAAGCGCCCCACATCCTGCAAGGACGACTTTTTTACCTAACCTGTTTTGTTGGTTCACGTAGCCTCTGGCGCCCACGTCTGCGCCGTTCGTGACCGTACAAGAGTTCACCACCACAATGTCCGCTTCCGCCTCGCTCATCACCCGTTCAAAGGCGCCAAGGCTAGAAGCCATCACTTCGGTGTCATAAATGTTCGTGCGGCATCCGAAGGTTTTAAAAAACACTTTTTTCATTAAAACAAAACATCCTTGTTAATATCTAGCGGCATGGGTTTGCGGGTGTCGTTGAGGTTAATCGTCTGTGTTGGGAAGGCGATGGTAATGTCATCTTCTTGGTTAATCGCATCCACAATATCTGCGCTGAGTGTACTGCGCAACGCCAGTGCCGCGTAAGAGTTGGTCATGTACCACACACTAATAGTCAAGCCGTGCGGCTCTAAAAAGGAGTAGATGCGCGGTTCAACGTTGGTGTTTTTGAGGCTGTACTGGTCGCGCAGCATGTTGAGCTGTTTTCGTGCGATATCTGTGTAGCCCTTGGAGTATTTTTTGACGATGTTTTTGATGAGATACATGGCTTTTTTGTGATTAGACGTAAAGGTAATGGTCACGTCGATGCCATCCCACACGGTTTTAATCGTCATATGGGTGTAGTTAGAGATAAGCGTGGTAAAGATGTAGTTATTGGGGATGAAAACCACCCTGCCCGAACGCCTATTTTCCAAGTAAGTTGTGAGCGTGATGTCTTCTAAAATGGTAATGCGCAAAAGCGAAATGTCGATGATATCCCCCACATAAGGCAGTCCGTCTTTTTGGACTTTGATGCGATCCCCCACATGAAAACTCCCTCCAAAGGTGATGACAATCCATCCCAAAAGACTCATAAACATGTCTTTCATAGCAATCGCCAAACCTGCCGAAGCAAAACCCACCACCGTCACAAGGTACGTTACGTTTTCGATGTACGCAAAAAGTAAAATGAGTACAATGAGAGTGAAGTTGATAAAGTTAATGGCTTTGTTGGCCGTGTAGTAGCGCTCGTTGTCTTTAATGTAACGCTTAGCAACCAACTTTAAAAAAAACGAAAGTGCGATAACCACTAGAATAAAAATTCCAATATTCATCGCACGCTTCATTTGCTGTTTAATCTCCGCGCTCACCCGAGTCAAGGACTCTTCTACACGCTTTTCATACACCGTAAACGTTGTGCTGGAAATGTCTTTTGCGGCTTTGAATTCGGTAATTTCCTGTTGAACAATTTTTAATTTTTCTTCGTATTCTTTTTGTGGGTCAAGCACTAAAAGCTCTTCAAGCATGCTCGCTTGCTCCTCAAGACGCACAATCAACGCCTCCAAGCCTGCCAAACGCTGTGCAAATTCATCTTTTTGAGAGCGCAATTGCTTGATGAACGAAAACCCCGAAATAATCGCAATCGGGTTACCTACTTTAGGAACTTCTGCCATCTCTGGTGGACGAATCATCTCCGCAAAAGGCGAACGACGAAACTCTAGGAGCAGCTCCACTTGTTTTTCAAGGGTTTCTTGTCTTTTAGAAAGGATTTCAACGCGCTCGATAGACGCGCGGTCGCGTTTGGTTTTGAGCACGGCAAGCTCTTTTTCCACTTTTGCCAACGCGTCACTCAGCGACTGATGTGCGACAAAGTTACTGTACCGTGTCAGCCAAATGTTGTTTTGGAGCTCCTTTTCAATAGCTTCAACTTGGGAGTTCAAGGAGGCTATTAGGGCTATTTGTTCCTCATTTACGGGTTCTGGCACAACAGTTGTGTTGGTTTCGGCAAAAAGGAGCACAAACCCCAGACACCACGCCCCAAAAAGACGCCTCATCGGTCAAACTCCTGCAAGACTTCTAGCACTGTCTCTTTTGGCGCATCTTTTACGATGGTATAGTTACCGATGCCCTTTGGCAAAATAAATGCAATGGTCGCATCAAGGCTTTTTTTATCCAAAAAGAAAGCTTGATAAAAAGCTTCTGGATTTGCTACAGGGTAAGAAAAATGCAAACCGTAAGACCGAAGTAGTGTGCTAATACGTTCTTCCTCTTCGTCGCCAATGTAGCCGAGTTTTCGCGCAAGAGCATTGGCCATGCGCATCCCAATAGCCACTGCTTCACCGTGTAAAAATCGCCCGTAACCTGTTTCATTTTCAATAACATGGCCAAAAGTATGCCCGTAATTAAGCACTGCGCGTACACCCGCCTCGCGCTCATCTTGGGCCACCACGTTGGCCTTAATGGCAATGCTTCGTGCCACCGCATTTTGTAAGTGTGAAGTTTCGTGAAGGTTATTTTTCTCAAGGAAGGCAAAAAATTCCGCATCAAAAGTCACTGCCATTTTAATTATCTCGGCCACGCCTGCACCAAACTCACGAGAAGGAAGCGTCGCCAAAAAAGCACTCTCACAATACACAGCACTGGGCTGATGAAAGGCGCCCACGAGGTTTTTGCCAAAGCGATTATTGACCCCCGTTTTACCGCCCACACTCGCATCTACTTGAGAAAGAAGGGTTGTGGGGATTTGGATAAACTTAATCCCGCGCTGAAAAATTGCCGCGGCAAAACCAACCATGTCACCCACCACGCCTCCACCAAATGCAATAAGCGTAGCATTGCGGTCAAAACGATGATTGAGTAAATTTTCTATGATGTATTCCACATTGGCTAGGGTTTTGTGTGTTTCACCATCGGGCACGGTGATGATATAAAGCTCTTTGGCTTCAATGTGTCCAAGCAAAGTTTTAAGGTGCAAGCCCGCTACTTTAGGATTGGTCACAATGGCAACTTTACCGGAAAAACTAAGGCGCTCTAGAGCATCGATATGTACGGCATAATTATGGCTTTGGGCAGGAGAGAAATCAACGGCTATTTTCATGGTGTGCGTCTTTGTGCGGTTTTAGATTAATTTTAACCCAATAGCCCTTAAAAAGGGCTATGAACTGGTGGGAATGAAGAGTTGGTAACTGTTGTTGAGGCGATGGGAAAGCTGCTCTAGGTCTGTCGAAAAGATCGCGAAAGGCGAATGGTTTACAATCTTTTCATAAAAAGGCACAAACTGCAATAAGTCCTGGCGGTTTTGGAGGCGAATAATAGGATTGATTTCATCGTCTTGAATCACCTCCACATCTTTATCAAAAAGCTTAGAAAGGTTTTCAAAGTGTTCTACCAAACTGCTACGTGGACTCTTTTTTTCAGGGTCGTAATGGTATAGCGTCACATCCAAATTTAACTGAGAAGAAATATCTAAAATCACCGAGGACTCTTTTTCAACCTCTTCACTGTCGCTAGCTAAAATTGCTCCCGTTTTGAGGCTCGAAAACCCCCATTTTCCAATCTTGAACACGGGAAGTTTTGTCCGGTAAAACAAACGTTTATAGGTTTTAAAATAAGCGCTACTTGTTACCACGAGCCCCACATCATACGCCCCAACATCTCGCAACATAACCGCCGCTGGTGTTGTGGCAAAATAGTCCATCGTTACGTTAATGTGACTATTGGGAAGGGTTTTGAGTTTATCTAGCATGTCGCAAGGTCTAGGGTTAATAAGCTTTACATGTAGCTTTTTGCTGTTTATTTTTGAGTGCAATAGCATCGTGTCATTTAAAATGCTACTCATCTGCGCTTCGTCCATGCGAAGCATATCGATAAGGCAATAAATATTGTTGCCAAAAGGTGAAGGGAATTGTCCAATCTCTTGCTTGACGCTTTTAAACACATTGATGAGCACCACAGGATCACCAATGGCAAGCATCACATCATTGGGTTGTATCATTAGAGTTGGACGGGCTAAAATCAGAGCATTATTGCGATAAATTGCTACAATGCGCCACTTTTTTTGCTGGATACTGGCAATATGACGGTAAACATAAGCACTGCCAATGGGGATTTGGATTTCCATAATTTCCCCTGCACCAAGGCCTACATTTTGCGCAATAACGGGCATGTTGGGAAGGTAGTCTGAAAAGCGCGATGCCAACACTTCCCGCGAATCAATCATAAGTAAATTCTCATCCTCCAAAACAACACCCCAGCGGTCCATGAGGACAATTTGCGCTTTTGGATCGATTTTGCGAATGTTGTGGTAAGAGGCCAAGGCATCAAGCTCCCTGCTCACCAAAATCATAATCTGCGCAAATTCTTTATGCAGCACCAAGGAGAGTTTGGACTCACTAGTGGGATCAAAGTCTAAAAATTTAAAATTTTCAGGGATTTTTGGCATTTGCGGTAGGGTTTTTTTACGGTATGTTACGACGGTGTAGTGGTTCTCACTCCCCTTGTGTGCCATAACTCTTTCTAAAAAATGTTTCGCTAGAATGCCATCGGCAATAATCAAAATCTTCTTCATTGCTGCTCCATAAAAAAAGGATAGTATACCAAAATGCACTTTGACTTAGAAGCAACCGACGGGCACGCCCGCGCTGGCACCCTCACTACGGCGCACAGCACCATCCAAACTCCTGTTTTTATGCCTGTTGGCACCGTAGGAAGTGTCAAAAGTCTTGACGCCCACGACATGACCGACATCCTAGACGCCAAGATTATCCTAGGCAACACGTATCATCTTTATTTGCGCCCCGGCGACGAGGTTGTTCACACCATGGGCGGTTTGCATGGCTTTACCCAGTATGACCGTAGTTTTTTGACCGACAGTGGCGGGTTTCAAGCCTTTAGCCTCAGTGACATCTCCAAAGCCGACAAGGATGGCATCACCTTTAAAAGCCACATTGATGGCTCCACCCACTACTTCACCCCTGAAAAAGTGTTGGACATCCAAGGCAATCTGGGCTCCGACATTATGATGATTTTAGACGACCTCGTCGCGCTTCCTGCGACGAAGGAGCGCATCGCTCTTTCCATCGAGCGCACTACCCAATGGGCAAAACGCTCCATCCTTTATCACCGCGCCAACCAAGCCCAAGGAAAGGCGCAAGAGCAAAACATTTTTGCCATCATCCAAGGAGGTACCGACCCCGAGTTTCGGCGTATTAGTGCCACTCAGTTGTGCGAGATGGACTTTGATGGCTTTGCTATCGGAGGCTTAAGCGTCGGGGAACCCAACCAAGCCATGTACGACACGGTAGAACTCACCACGCCCCTCATGCCCACCCACAAACCCCGCTACCTCATGGGTGTTGGAACCCCTGAAGATTTGGTCGAAAACGTCAAACGTGGGGTAGATATGTTTGATTGCGTGATGCCCACGCGAAACGCGCGAAACGGTACGCTTTTTACCAGTTTTGGGAAACTCAACATCAAAGCCGCGCGGTTTCAAACCGACGAGTTGCCCATCGACCCTGCGTGTGATTGCTTTACATGTAAGCGGTATTCGCGCAGTTATCTAAGCCACTTGTACCGCGCGCGCGAATTGACCTTTTTTCGCCTTGCTTCCTTGCATAACCTACACTATTATCTAGGCCTCATGAAGCAAATGCGTCAGGCCATTTTGGTAGGGAAATTTGAAGGGTTTTATCGGGAGTTTTACGCCAAGCGGGCTTAAAATCCTCCCGCTTGGTTCCACATCTGCGCTGTAAAACGTACACAGCGGTTGCGCCCTTGCGTTTTGGCTTGGTACAACGCCACATCCGCAAACTTGATGGCATGCCAAAAGCCGTCTGTGTCCTGAGGGAACTCGCACACGCCCACGCTTATGGTTTTTTTCAAAATGCCTGTAGGGATTTTAAAGCTCGCCTCTTCGACTTTTTTACGAATCTTTTCTGCTATTTCCATCCCTTCATTCGCTTCCACATCCACCAGTAAAATCAAAAATTCTTCGCCACCAAAACGAATCACCACGTCTGATTCACGAATGGCATTTTGCAAGATATGTGAAGTGTCTTTGAGGAGCGTGTCGCCCACATCATGGCCATGTTCGTCGTTGACTTGTTTAAAATAATCCATGTCACACATCAATAGAGCGATTTGTTTTTGGCGGCGCAACACACCTGAAATAATTTGCGTCGAATGGTCTTGTAAAAAACGTCGATTATACAAGCCTGTCAGGCTATCTACTAGCGAAGACTCCCTCAGCGTGTTCATGAGTTGCTTGGTTTCAATCACCGAAAGGGAGTGTTTGATGTAGGTTTGCGCCTTGAAAAGTTGCGTTTGAATCTGCGCCCCATCGCCCTCTTCTGCTTTTGAAAAGACAAACTGCACCACGCCGCTTGAACGCCCGCCCGCCACCAACGGAACGCACACATGGTGGTGGGTTTGGGTTCCCATAAACTGGCGACACACGCCTTCAAACTCAAAGGAAGAGATGGTGTGACCCGTCTTTTTTGCCCGGCACAAGCACGCATCGTGCAAGATTTCAAGGTTGCACAGCATGGCTTCTTCGCCCCCAAGGGCAGGTTCCACTAAACGCATGGTGTTTTTTGCAGTGTTGATGTCAAAGATGCGGCACGCTTTCATGCCCGCTTGCTGCTCAAACACTTCCGCCAAACGGGTATAGACCATCTCCAAGGAACTGTCTTCTTCGATGACTTTTTTAAACACTGTCACGCCATAAATCGTGTCCACGAGGGCATTGAACTCTCGGGAAAGGGCGCCAATCTCATCGGCTGAGGTTACTTGCATTTTCTTTCCTAGGTCCACCTCTCCAATGCCAATGGCATGAATTTGATCAGTAATCTGAGAAATAGGCTTTGCAAAAGCGTGGGTCAACCAGCGAGTAAAAATAAAAAGTAGCGCAGAAGCAATGAGAATTGCCAATGCAATCGTGTTAATAGCTGTGCGAATTGTGTTGTTAATTTGTTGTTCATACAAAGCAAATTGGGTATTGGTGTGGTCTAAAAAAGCCCCCAAAGTAGCCTCGGTTTTTAAAAGTGATGCACGCAATACTTCTGGATCAGATGAAGCTTCACTCGCCTCTTGAAGTTGTCCTAAAAGCGTTCTAAGAAGTGCCATCCCCCGTTCGTCTTCTCTGGCAAGGGCGCGGTTTAAGACTTCAAACACATTGCCCTCCCCTAAAGCATCTGAGGTTTTCATGAGTGCAATAGATACATGCTGATGCATTTGGTGTAAGTTTGCCAATGTTTTATCACGCTGTCCTTCGCCCAACCCTTCAACACTGGCACGCATTAATGGCTCCAGAGTCAAGGCAAGGCGCAAACTAGGCAAGGCTGTATTGGAAACTTGTGAATAGCGAAAATGCACAAAAGTCAACGAGCCCACGGCTAAAATGCCGATAATCACAAACCAAAACAACGTACCAACACCAAAAAACGTAAACTTCCTGCGAATAGAAAGATTAACAAATGTGAGCAGCTGAACAAACTGTTTCCAAAACGAAGAGAAGCGCATGGGATGACCTTTGGCACAAGAGTGACAAAAGTATAATCAAAAAAACGTCAGATAAACCTTAAGAACTACCAAATAAATTACTATTAGCTTTACATGTAAAGGTTTTTTACATGTAAAGCTCTTTATTACTTCAAACGCTCCCTCAAAGAAGCCTCATGGGCAGTTAATCCTTCGCAGTTTGCCAGCAATGCACAAGAAGGGCCAATGGCGTCAAGCCCAGCTTTACTCATGGAAATGATGGAAGATTTTTTCATAAAATTTTCGACATTTAAAGGCGAATAAAACCGCGCCGTGCCTCCTGTGGGGAGAGTGTGGTTAGGCCCAGCAATGTAATCGCCGATGGGCTCAGGCGTGTGGTGTCCCATAAAAATCGCCCCCGCATGGCGAATCTTTGGAAGTAAATCAAAGGGATTGAGCGTCATCACCTCCAAGTGTTCTGGGGCGATTTCATTCATGAGCGCCACCGCTTCGTCCATGTCGCGCGTCACGATAAATGCCCCACGTTTGTGAATGGACTCACGGGCAATGGTCTCACGGCTAAGGCGGGGTAAATAGGCTTCTATTTCTTTAATCACCGCTTTAGCTAGGGCTTCGTCTGGGGTAATGAGAATGGAACTTGCCATTTCATCATGCTCCGCTTGGGAGAGCAAATCAATCGCCACAAGGCGCGGGTTAGCCGTGCTGTCTGCCAAAATACCAATCTCACTAGGGCCTGCTATCATGTCGATATTCACATCCCCGTAGACCATTTTTTTCGCCGTTGCTACGAAAATATTGCCCGGTCCCGTGATGACATCAACCTTGGGAATCGTACCTGTGCCATACGCCATGGCCGCGATGGCGCTCGCCCCACCCACCTTGTACGCATGGGTAATCCCGCACAAATGCAAGGCCGCAAGCAAGAGGTGATTGAGCTCATTATGGGGTGCGGGTGTGCATACCACAATCTCCTTCACGCCCGCCACAAGCGCAGGAATAGCGTTCATGAGAAGCGAACTTGGATAAGCCGCTTTCCCCCCAGGAATGTACAGCCCCGCCCTATCTACCGCGGTGACTTTTTGCCCCAACACAGTGCCGTTTTCTTCATACGTCATCCACGATTTGGGAAGCTGTTTTTGGTGGTAAGTGCGAATGCGCTCATACGCTACATGTAAAGCACTTTTAAGGGGTGCTTCTAGTGCTTCGTAGGCCTCTTTCATGGCGTTTGTGTCAATGCGCATGTGGCTAGGCGCGCTAGGTTGCCATTTGTCAAAGCGTGCAATGTGCTCACCAAGGGCTTCATCACCCCGCGTTTGAATCTCTTCGATGATAGTTTGCACCACGGGCGTTACCGTGCGCATGTCCATCTTGCCGCGTCCCAAAAGGGCCTGAAACTGTTTGTCAAAAGTGCTTTCATGTGTATAGATACAGTGCATGCTTTATCCTAAAATGGTACTTTTGGGGATTGTAGCAGAGTTTACATGTAGAACGGTTTAACCGCATTACTCATTAAATTTTGATATTTTTTTGACACCTTTGGGAGTATAATCATTGCAAGCAAACCAAAAAAGGGGACACTATGGACACCCTCTCAACACTTCTGCTTTATGTTGCGGAAGATATTTTTCTAGCTGTTCTTATAGGCCTTATCGCACTAAAAATTCTACACAGCCTTTTTTAGCATGAGTCGGCATTATCTGATTTTTATCATAGTCCTTGGCTGTGTCACACTCTTTAGTCATCTTTTTCGTTCTTATTTGGAACTGATTAATATCGCCTTATTGCACCTTATTCCTGTTCTTGTTGTTGCGCTCCGTGCTAAAATCATAGCCACATGTTTAGCCTCTTTGGTTGTTGTAATTTTATTTAACATTCTCTATGTGCCTCCCTTATTCAGTTTTACCGTTTATGACTTTTTTCATATTTGGACTTTTCTTATTTTTTTTATTGTAGGTGGATTGGTGACCTTCCAAGCAAAAAAAATTCAATCAAGCAAAATCAAGGAAATCCTTCTTAATGCACTCTCTCATGACCTCAAAACCCCACTCTCTTCTATTCTTGGCAATACAACGCTCCTTTTAGAACAATCCAAATTGCCTGCTGATGCTCAACAAGAAATCCTAGAAGAAATTCGAGCTTCTGGCGAACAAATGAATCGATTGGTTGCCAGCCTTCTTGATAATGCACGCCTTCAAGAGGGAGAATCTGCGCTTAGGATGGATTGGTGTGACCTAGAGGACAGCTTGGGCGTTGCTTTACAAGAGTTTCGTCACAAAGAAGAGGAGCTAAAACTCTCTGTTCCCCATGATTTGCCTCTTTACTGGGGCGACCAAGGGCTTCTTGTGCGCTTGTTTGTCAATCTTTTAGATAATGCTTTTAAATACTCCACTCCCAACCAAGCAATTCATATTAAAATTTCCCACACGCCCAGCGCTTTTTACATCCGTTTTTTTAACCGCTCATCACCCATAGCCATTGATGAAATTGAAAATATTTTTGATATTTTTCAGCGCCTAGAGACAGATGCCGACATCAAAGGAAATGGCATTGGTTTGTTTATTTGTAAAAAAATAGCACAGGCCCACAAAGGAAAAATAGAAGCCTTTCCTCAAAAAGAAGGTATCTCTTTTTACATTACCCTTCCCATCCTCAAACATCCTCCACATCTTTTCAAGGAGACCGTATGATTCTTGTCATTGAAGATGACCGCGCTATTGCCACACTGCTTACGCGCTACTTTGAGCAAGAAAACAAAAAAGTGTTGGTTGCGCCTTCCAAAAATGCCGCCCTACGCCTTTTGCACGCCCACCCCTTTTGGGCCATTATTTTAGACCTTGGTTTGCCCGATGGGGATGGAAAAGGTTTAATTCAAACCATCCGAAAAGAACTAGATACTCCTGTTATCATCCTTTCGGCAAGGCATGACGAAGCGGAAATTATCGCTAGCTTGGACCTAGGGGCGGATGATTATATTACTAAGCCATTTTCTAGCAAGGAGCTATTTGCCCGTATACGCTCTGCTAGAAGAAGGATTAGCGACGCCCCTTTGGAAAAAGTCCTCTATACAGCCGGAGAGTTAATCCTAGACACCAAAACCCACTCTCTCACCAAAGAGGGACATTTCATCAAGCTTACCCCAACAGAATTTTCCCTACTACGATTTTTTATGCAGTATCCCAATCAAGTGTTAACCCATAAACGTATTTTAAAAGAGGTGTGGGGTGTTGGCTACCAAAATCAAACCCAATACCTTCGCACCTACATCAATTCATTACGCAAAAAAATCGAAGTCGACACAACGCGCCCTGTGTATATTCAAACAGAATCAAGCATTGGGTATCGATTTTTTCAAGCTTAGGAGTACTATATGACAATTATTATTGCCGGAGCAGGAAGAGTTGGCTTTCGCCTTGCTCGCACTTTGAGCCAAAAACATGATGTTATTATTATGGATCAAAATGAAGAAGCCCTTGCTAGACTCAACGAAAGCATAGACGCCCTTGCTCTTTATGCAAACGTGGAAGACCCAAAAAGCTATGAGCCGTTAAAGGGAAAAACGTACGATTTTTTTATCGCTGTCACAGATTCTGATGAAATCAACCTTGTTTGTTCGCTTATTGCCGATGAAAAAATCTTTGTTAAGCGCAAAATCATTCGTCTAAAAAATCAATTTTTCGCCAAAAGCTCTATCGCCTCAAAGATAGGCATTACGGATGCAGTTTTTCCTTTTAGCATGGTTGCCGAATCTATAAAATCTATTGCTTTAAATCCTTTTGCCAACAATGTCAAATGCTTTAAACATTTCTCTCAAAAACTCATCAGTATTCGCGTTGAACAAAACAATAGCACGCCATCACCCATTGCTACTTTTATTTCCGACAAACTTCACATCACTGGCATTGATCGCAATGGAGACTTTTTTATCCCAAATGCTCAAGAATCACTCCAACCCAATGATGTAGTTTTTTGTTTTGGAACACCTGAAGCCATCCAAGCCCTTGGAGAAAAACTTCAAAACACATTGCCACAAAAAAACAAATGCGGGGTTATCTTTGGAGCCAATACACTAGGAATTGAAATCGCCAAAGCACTCATTGAGAGTGGCATGATGGTCAAGCTTATTGAAAAAGATCTAGAACTTTGCGCTCAAGCCTCCCACCTATTACAAACAAATGCAACGGTCATTAACAGCAAATATGGAGATTACCGTCTTTACCAAGAAGAGGGCCTTGCAAGCGCTGACATCCTTATTGCTGCTACTGCTAACGATAATGAAAATATCGTTAAATGCATTGAAGCAAAAGAGCTTGGGATTAGGCGCGTTATTGCTGTTAATAACGACATTGAGCACTATCGACTCATGCATTCTTTGGGTATCATTGCTCTGCGAGGTCCAAAAATGAACGCATTTTACGCCATCTTGGAAATCATAAACTCAAACGCCATGGTAGAAGAACGGCATTTTTGCGGCGGGAGTGCTCTTTCTTTTGTGCGTCGTTTTGAAAAAGTTCCTTTTTCATTGTCAAAGAACCCGCATCCAGAAGCGTTAATTTTATATATGCAAAACAATTGCCTTAGTACTGATTTGCAAACCCTTGACCAAGAAAGCTCTTTTGTGCTTCTTGTCTTTGCCAAACGCACTCACGAAGAGGGGGTCCGCACATGGATAAACATTCTGTAAACAATATTGCCAAGCTATTAAGCATCACAGGGTTGGCCTTGGGGGTGTTTTTACTTTTACCTGTTGGGGTTGGTATTTATTATGGTGAGAGTGTTTGGAAGTTTGGAGTCTTTGTTGGATGTTTTCTTGGGCTACATGGGGCTCTTTTTCTTACCGTACGTGCACACATCTTTACTTTGAGCCTCAAGGAAGGTATTTTGGGTGTTAACCTCATCTGGCTACTTGCAGGAATCGCAGGGGGTGTTCCTTTGTGGCTTTATGGTGACATACGCCCCATGCAGGCTTTCTTTGAAGCCATTAGTGGGTTCACCACCACTGGAGCGACTGTTTTTACTGATATTGAAGCACTCCCCTACAGCCTTTTGATGTTGCGCTCCCTAATGCAATGGCTTGGTGGCATGGGAATTTTAGTGCTGGGTGTTGGGCTTTTTTCACTGATTAACCCTAGTGGCTCATTGGCGCTGTTTAAGGCTGAAGCCAATGGGGTGAAATTAGAAAAAATAACTCCCAAAATCAAAGATACGGCCTTGGTGCTTTGGGGGATTTATTTTGGCCTTACCTGCTTAAACACTCTTTTGCTCTATCTTCAAGGTTTCGGCTTTTTTGATGCACTGAATCACGCTTTCTGCACGCTCTCCACGGGTGGTTTTTCAACTAAAAATAGTTCCTTTGGAGCATTTTCTGACACCCCGCTAGCCTTGTGGACTACGACTTGTTTTATGCTACTGGGAGGTATTAATTTTTTAGCACACTTTAAATTGCTCCAAGGAAGCACAGAGGGGTATCGTTATGACGAAACCCGTTGGTATGGGGTTATTTTCTTTTTTCTTGCCTTTATTCTTACCATCATAGGAATTACATCTGCTGAGCTTTCTTTTTTTGAGGCATCAACCCATGCTTTTTTCAACATCGCCTCTTTATTGACCACTACGGGATTTGCCTCAGTAGATTATGAAACATGGGGACAATTGGCAGTTGCTGTATGTTTCATTGCCATGCTTATTGGAGGAAATGGGGGGTCAACCTCAGGTGGTGTAAAAGTTGTGCGTTTTATTATTATTTCTAAAGTTGTATTTGCAGAAATCAAAAAAATTATTCATCCAAACGCCATCTTTGGAGTATTTATGAATAAAAACCTACTCAGCCCTTCTCTTGTGACTGCCACCTTTGGATTTATGATGCTGTTTATTTTAACCAATGCTCTTATTGTCATTTTTCTATTTGGCTCAGGCTATGATGCGCTCACCAGTATTTCTGCTGCTATAGCTTGTGTTGGAAATGTGGGACCAGGGTTTGGGCTTGTCGGCCCAGCACAGCATTATGGTTTTTTTACAGACACAGAAGCTTTTGTTTTAGCTCTTGGAATGATTGCGGGAAGGCTGGAGATTTACACTTTCTTTCTTGTCTTTTTTAGCGGATTTTGGAGGCGTTTTTAGCGCCTCTTCCGCAACACTTCCACACTCTCACCCCCAATTCCCCAATTCTCCAAAGGCACCTCATCAATGACAACCACTGTAGTGGCAGGATTTTTTCCAAGAACGCGCACTAGCAAATTCGTAACGCCGGCGATGAGCTCTTTTTTTTGCTCTTTTGTGGCACCCTCTTCGGTAATTTTGATATTCACATAAGGCATCTATGACTCCTTTATTAGTGATCGAATGCTCTCAGCCATGCCGTATTGCGGGTAATCTTGGGGTCTAAGCACTGCTTGAGCGAGGGTATGATTATCATGATTAAAAACAAGTGGAGCCAAAAAATTAACACGGGATTCATCCAGAGGGTTTTGAAGCACCACAATGGCATAAATTTCCACTTTTGCTCCCTCATCAATCTCAAGCAAGGCATTAATGTAGGGGGGAATATCAACAGAATATTCCCTAAGGCGAAAAGGGTTTGCCAAGGTGAAAGAAATATTTTCATTATCCACATCACGCAAAGAGGCAAAAGTTTCATCAATCACACTAAGGCGCGCACGGTTCATTTTTTCAAAACCTAAAATCTCAGATTTTACGTCGTATTCCATCAGTATTCTCCCTTTAAAAATGTCTCAATCTCACCCATAGCTTGTTTATTTGAAATACTAAATTTAATCTCAATTCGCCTTGAAGCTTCCTTATTTTCCACGCCATCACTGAAAATAAGGTCACTATAAGAACGCCCGCTTGCGCTCACGTATTTTTGCAACAAAGCAGCATCACTCTCTTTCCATCCATAAATAAACGCCATCACCGAAAGCGCGCGTTTTTGCGAAAGGTCAAGGTTGTACATGTAAGACCCATCAGAATCTGTATGCCCCTCAATAATCACCCTATCCAAATGCTCCCTAACCTTCTCATCCCCCAACAACACCTCAAAATAAGGCAAAAGAGTGGCTTTAAGTGTTTCAACTGCTTCAGGCTTTAGGGTATGTGAACCCACGTCAAACAAAACAGAAGCAGGCAATCTAATCGCGCCACTTGCAGCGTCCACGTCAATGCTGTCGCCTAGTTTTTCTTTAAGCTCTGCAATCACTGCGATGCGAATGCCCGTCAGGTTTTTGATGCGCGCCTTAGTCAGATCCAAATCTTCCACCAATTTTTGATGGGCTAGGGTTTTATCAAGCAACGTCTTAGCAAGCAAGGCCAATTCGCCCTCTTTCAACGCAATCATATTGGTCAATTTTACCGCCTCTTCACGGCTTACATGTAACGCTTCTTGCGCCTCTTCTTTGGCCTGCGCCTCTTCTTTGGCCTGCGCCTCCTCTAGCAAAAGCAACTTTAACGCCGCCACTTCTTGCACGGAAAGTACCAATCCCTCGCGCGCTTTTTCAAGCTTTTCGCCTTGTTCGGCCAACAACGCGCGCGCAGCAGCGAGAGAGACTTCTGTAGTGTCCGCTTGGGTGCGCAGGTCGCGCAAGGCTTTTTCAAGTTGGGCTTTGGTGAAACTAAGCTCCACATTTTGCGCACGCGTGGCGATGAGTTGGTCTGTTACGCTAGCCACGTCGCGTTTTTTTTGCGCTAGCTCTTCTTCGCTGAGTTGCAAAATCCGTTTTTGCTCGTTTAGGTCTGTTTTGATGGCGCGCAAATCCCCTTGCATAAAGACGTATTTGACCACAATCGCGCCAATAAGGAGGATAAACACAAACAACAACCCTGCCATCAAATCCGCATACGCCACCCAAAAATTTTGATCTGAGCTAGCGGAACGTTTAAAGCGCATTACCGTAGACCGTCAAGCTTTTTGATGATTTGCTCGGTCTCAGCATCAATCATCCGTAAATTCTCACGCAAGGCTTCCACTTCGCTATTTTTTGGCACATTGGCGCGGGCTTCTTCTTTAAAGGATTTCAGCAGTGAGACTAGCGCTTGCGTAAACCCATCCATAGAGACTTCTATGTTGGCACTATTTTGTTCAAGTTGTTTCCCCAGTAAACGCACGCTTTCATGAAATGCCTTAACGCTCTCTTCGTGAGTACCAAAGGCGCGTTCGCGCTCTTTAAACAGCCCCTCCTGCAAGGCGTCTACTGAGCGAGTAAATTGGTGTAAAGCCTCCAAAATATGCCCATGCAAAACCCCAAGGTCGCGCTGTTTTTCCTGAGAGGTACTAAGGGCTTCCATGCCAGACTTCAAGTGCTCCGCTCCCATGCGTACCGACTGGGCCTCGAGGGAAAGCATTTTATCAAACAGCTCAAACTTCTCTTCAATGCTCTTGCCAAGACGTTCAAAAAAGTCATTAGAACTCAGGCGCTCAAACATGCGCCCAATCTTCTCAAAATGCTGCAAATTTTCTTTTAAATAGGCTTGCTCAATCTCTTCTTTTGTCCAAAAAAGATCCAAACTCTCGCGCTTGATGGCCTCAATGTCTTTATCAAAAATGCTCAACCCACGCTTTTCAAAGAAAATCCACCACAAGGAGAGTAAAATCCCATAAATTGACACGTAAAAAGCCGTGCCCACCCCAGTAAGCAACAAACTAATCTCTTGCTCAAGAGCATCGGCCGTTTGGGATGAAAAATCAGGCATGGTCATGGCAATCGAAATAAACGTACCCAAAATCCCCATGGTGGGAAAAATCCCCGCCCCCACAGAAGCATAATTGTCGTTGCGAATTCGCTGCGAATAGGCCGTGATAAAATCTTCAAAGGAAGCGTTTGACTTGGTGTTTTCTCCGATGCGCATGAGGTTTTTCAGTACGTAGCTTTTAAGTTCTGTGCGAAATTCCTCTTGGCGCTTGCGAAAATAACACGCACCAAAGGCACCGTTATGACGTGCAAACACCAAGGCAACGGCAAAAATAAGCCCAATAAGCACCACACTGTGCCCACCTACACGAAAATCCAACACGCCCACATACCCAAGCACAAAATACATGTAAACAACAGCAGGAAGGGCGATGATTTTGAGGTAGGTAAAAAAACAGTGGTTGGTGGTGTTTTTTTGAAGTGAAAGTGATGGAAGTGAAATCTCGGGTGTATGCATGAAACCCCCTTTTTTTTACTTTGATACGCCTTTAAAGCAAAGCTCTAAGGGCTACGCTAACGCTGAGTTCTGCTCGGCGCAGAGCCCGCGCACCCTTGGTGCTTAGAACGTCTTCCGAATTTCTTTGATACGTTTTTAAAGCAAAGCTCTAAGGGCTACGCTAGCGCTGAGTTTCTCTCGCGAAGAAGCCCGCGCACCGTGGGCTAAAGGACCAAAGAACTCAGCAATCCGATGAGAGCACCAAAAAATCCTCCCCACACCACAAGCCATCCCAAATGTTCATGGATAAGCCGTTGCACCATCTCTTTAACCATCACAGGCGTTAGCTCATTGAGGCGCTTTTCGATAATCCCTTCCACCATCGCCAAGGTGTCTTCGCCAAGGGAAGAACGGTGTAAGGCTTCGTGCATTTGAATACTAAAAGCATCGCTAGAGACCAGTTTTTTAAGGGATTCGCGCAAGCGGTTTGAAAAAGGTTCGCGCAAGCTATCCAGTGCTTTTTCGCCACCAAACATTCCAAGCATCGACCCAAATTTTGACTCCATCACGCTTTGAGAAAGCGCGTCAAACGTAGGGGAAAAATCCGTCCCTTCAATGAGTGGCGAGAGGTCAATGCGTTTTTCTTGGTTGGCAAAAAAGGCGTCAAGCTGTTCTTGGGTAAAAAACTGCTCCATCATGAGGGTTTTGACTGCTTCTTTAAAGGCTTCAAAACGCAATAAAATGACACCAGAACCGTACAAAAAGGGTACTTTTTCAAAGAGCATGTGCACGGCCAGTTGGTTCGTCAGGGCTCCCGAGAGCCCAAACAAACCTGCTATCAACAACGGCTTTGCATCAAAAACAAAAGAAAGAACGACAAACCCTACGCAAATAAGGTTTGTCACAAGACTTTTTGAGAACATTTTTACCCCTTACATGTAAAGGCTGGTTCGCCCCTACAGGCGGTTTAGTGCGTTCAAATCGCTAAAGGCAACTTGCAAACGCTTGACCATGCTTTTTTCGCCCTCACGAAGCCATTTTCGTGGGTCGTAGATTTTTTTATTGGGCTTGTCTTCGCCCTCAGGATTGCCAATTTGACCTTGCAAATACGCATGGTATTGCTTCACGTAACCTCGCACGCCATCCCAAAATGCCCATTGGGTATCGGTGTCAATGTTCATCTTTACAACCCCATAACGCACCGCTTCTTTAATCTCTTCTAGCGTTGAGCCAGACCCGCCGTGAAAGACGAAATTCACAGGTTTTTCACCTGTGCCAAACTTTTCCTGAATATACGCTTGTGAATTTGCCAAAATAGCTGGCCGCAAGATCACATTACCAGGCTTATACACCCCATGCACGTTTCCAAAAGAAGCCGCGATCGTAAACTTGTCGCTTATTTTTGAAAGCCGTTCATAGGCATACGCCACCTCTTCGGGCTGGGTGTACAACAGCGCATTGTCCACGTGGGTGTTATCCACGCCGTCTTCTTCGCCGCCCGTGACACCCAGTTCAATCTCCAAAGTCATGCCAATCTTGCTCATGCGCGCCAAATAGCGCTCGCAGGTGGCAATGTTTTCCTCCAAAGGCTCTTCAGAGAGGTCAAGCATGTGTGAACTAAATAACGGCTTGCCTGTTTGCTCAAAATGGCGTTCACTTGCATCTAAAAGTGCATCAATCCACGGCAACAACTTGCGTGCAGCGTGATCGGTGTGCAACATCACAGGCACGCCGTAAGACTGGGCCATCAAATGCACGTGAGTGGCCCCTGAAATGGTTCCTAAAAGCGCCGCTTCTTCGCTATCAATCCCCTTGCCGCCATAAAACTGACCGCCACCATGGGAAAACTGCACAATAATGGCAGACCCTGCAACCTTGGCTGCTTCAAGCACGGCGTTCACCGAATGGGTACTCACCACATTGACTGCAGGCAACGCAAATCCTTCTTGTTTTGCATGATTAAAGAGGTTTTGCACCCCTTCTCCGTGCACCACGCCCGCCCCAACAATGTCCAAAAGCTTTGCCATCTTAGTCCCTTATAACGTTATTTCATTTTTACATCAGCTGCTTGGCGAAGCCCTTTGGCTTTTGCCGAAACTGCATCACGAAAAGCTTCCATTTTGAGTGCATTAGCAATTTGCCCTTTCGCTTCTTCAAAGCCAACGTTTTCGCTTGCTTTTTTCTCTTCAGTCAATACCACATGATAACCAAATTGGGTTTTTACGGGTGTTGCACTAAGCTCTCCTGCTTTTAGGGCGAAAGCGGCATCACTAAAAGGTTTTACCATTTGGCCCGCAGCAAACCAGCCCAAATCGCCACCACCTTGTGCGCTACCATCAGTGGATTTCTCCTTGGCTAGGGCACTAAATTTCTCATTTAATGCTGCCCCTTTTAGGTCTTTTAGTTCTGCAATAATAGCTTTTGCTGTTGCTTCATCTCGCACCAAAATATGGCGCGCTTTTACCCGTGGTGGCGTGATGAATTTATCACTATTTTGTGTGTAAAATTCTTTCATTTTAGCTTCACTTACAGTGGTTGTGTCATAAATTTTCTTCATCCAAACTTCAAGAGCAATTTCATTTTTTACCTGAGCAAGGGCTTCTAAGTAGGCAGGGTCTTTTTCAATGCCTTCTTTTTTGGCCTGCGCAGTCAAAAGCTTACGCTCAATGGCCTGCCCAATGACTTGCTGTTGTGCTTCTTGAGGAAGCGTTTGAAAAGAAACTTGATTAGGCATAGCTTGCATGAGTGTTGCAATATCTTGGTCTGTTACTTCTTCGCCATTGACAGTTGCATAGACAGCTGCTTGTAGACTAAGTGCTGCCACAAGACTTAATGAGGTACCGAGTAACCATTTTTTCATACGTTATCCTTGGGTGTTGTAATTTGCCAAATTGTAGCCAACTGGGCATTAAAGGACGATTATGCCCAAGAGAAGTAAACCGTTCTCAAATATTGGTATAATGACCACCATGAAACGTCCAACAAAAGCCATTAAAGCCACCTTAAAATCTCGCTTTTTAGACCGTTATAGCGATGCTGTTTCAGAGTTGCATTACCGCTCTTTGTACGAATTAATCGTTGCAGTCATGCTCTCGGCCCAATGCACTGACAAGCGTGTAAATATCATTACGCCTGCTTTGTTTAATGCTTTTCCTTCTGTAGAGGACTTAGCACAAGCTTCTTTGGAAAAAGTTACATCACTGATTAACACCTGTTCTTTTTTTAATAACAAAGCAAAAAACCTCATTCTCATGGCACAAAGTGTAATGGAAAACTACGGCGGCCAAATCCCATTGGATGAAAAAAGTCTCATGAAGCTTGCTGGTGTTGGGCAAAAAACTGCTCACGTAGTGCTTATTGAATACACCAAAGCCAACGTCATGGCAGTAGATACACACGTCTTTCGTGTAGCCCATCGCCTTGGTCTAAGCCAAGCCAAAACACCTGCTAAAACCGAGCAAGACCTTGTAAATGCTTTTAAAACAGAGTTGCACACGCTGCACCAAGCTTTTGTGCTTTTTGGGCGCTACATCTGTACTGCCAAAAATCCTAAATGCGAGAGCGAATGTTTTGTGCGTGAGTTTTGCCAGACCACTCAAACCTTTAAGCCTACCTGATGGGCTTATTCCCTCCACCCTTATTTCGTCACACTTCGTTGACGTTTCGCCTCATACTATTGGGAATTGGTACTGTTTTTATCTTTACAGGCTTTCATATTTTTCACTACACCTCACAGCACCAACACCTTAAAGCGTCCTACATACAACAAATTGTCCAAAAAAATATCCAAAACATCACTTTGCTTATCCAGATGCACCTAGAAAAAAACGATGAACTCCTTGTTTTGTTGCGCAGATTACAACTTAAAAATCCAGAGATATTTTACATCGGTCTTTCGCAAGAAGGGCGTGAGTATTTACATGTAAGCCTTGAAAATGAAACATTTTCTTCACCTCCCTTGCATGCCACTCACACCCTTGAAACCTTACCGCCCACAACAGTGCGTATCATCATAGACCAAGATAAAATTAATACTCAACTTACTGAACCTTTTTTACCCTTGTATGAAATTTTTCTTCTCAGTGGCGTATCTTTGTTATTCTTTTTAGGAGGTGTATTTTTTGGGACTCGTTCTCTACGCACTTTTACACAAACTCTTTTTGAAAAAACACGCAAAAAAGATGCCTCTTTACATTACACCCCAAACGAAGCTTTGCTTATTGAGCGCTGCTTTGCCTCATTGGTTCGCACCAATGAAACGCAACAAACACGGCTAGAAATGTTAAATTTACATTTTGAGGAACTTATCGAGGCTAAAACCTTTTCCCTTAAGGCAGAAATCAAAGAAAAAAATGAAAGCCAAAAAAACCTAGAGATTTCAAATCAAGAAAAAACAATTCTTCTCAAAGAAGTTCATCATCGCGTCAAAAACAACCTCGCTGTCATTGCAGGGCTCATTCGAATGCAATCACGGCGCATTGCTGATTCTAAAACCAAATCACTCTTTGTTGACCTTCAAAACCGCATCAAAACCATGGAACTCATTCACACCGACTTGTACACATCTAAAACGTTCAACAAAATCAATATGAAACATTACCTCGCCTCTTTGGCTCAAAACCTCAATAAAACTTTTTCGGAAGAGTGCGAGAGTATTACTTTTTTTGTCAGCTGTGATGAGTTGCTTTTGGAAATTGACCAAGCCATTACTTGTGGTCAGCTTGTTAATGAGCTCGTTACCAATGCTTTTAAGCATGCGTTTAAGGAAAAAGAGGAAGGGCACATTTGGGTGGCAATGAAAGAGGTCGAAGGAATGATTGAATTACGCATAGAAGACAGCGGAAAAAGCATCCAAGAGGGCACCCCACAGTCCTTTTCACTGGGACTTTCGCTGGTGCACGAACTGACTAAGTACCAACTCAAAGGCAAAGTAAAGGTGCAAAACGAAGGGGGCTTGCGCTACACTATCACGTTTAAAAAATAGTCCTATTTTGCCTTATGCATACGAATGCGATACCCCGTTGAGGTAACATTTTCGATAATATCTTCACCCAACTTCCCACGCACGCGCCGAATCAATGAGCGCAATGTGGCTGTATTAACAGGCTTCCCTTCCCACACAAGACGTTCAATGGTTTCATAGGTCATGGTTTTGTTCATGTTGTCTACTAACAATCCCACCAACAACCGTTCTTTTTTGGTAAGAACGACAGGGATGTCATTCTTATAAATTTGCCGTTCAAGCAAGTCGTACTGATGGCCTTTTGCCAACACAATACGGTTATTTTTACACACAACACGCGAAGCAGGAGAGAGTTCGTGTTTGCTTTTAAATAAGGCAATTTGGATGGAGCTGTTAAGCTGATGCTCATCCACCGGCTTAATGATGTATCCATAGGGCTTAGTTACTTGTGCTTTTTTAAGAGTTTGTTCGTCACTGTGCGCCGTTACGTAAACCACAGGGATGGCTAAAGTTTCTTGGATATAACGCACAATCTGCGTTCCATCTTCACCGTTTTCAAGCTTGATATCCATTAATACCGCATCAGGACGATGGGCCTCAATGCTCTTTAACGCATCTGCCGTATTGGTGCACACATCATCCACCACATACCCAAACTCCTCTAGGCACTGCTGCATGTCTAGTGCAATAATCACCTCGTCTTCAACAATGACAATATGTGGAGATTTTTTCATTGGTTACCCCGTAATAGTATCGGTCCATTTTATCGAACAGCCCATGGAGGGCATCTGTTCTTGCGGTGGCTGTTTACCACTAAAAAGCAACGTAATGGCGTCACGCAATTCCTCTTTTTTGACCTTGCTCGCGTCCTTCCAATAATCATCTACTCGACCATGATAAAACAACTTATCCTCGCCATCAAAGAGAAAAATATCGGGTGTGCACGTAGCACCCAAAGAGCGTGCAACTTTTTGACGATGATCAATAAGATAAGGAAAAGGAAGGTTAAATTCGGTAATTTTATCAAGCATGTGCGCAGGCGAATCCTCTGGGTAATTGGGGTGAATGTTAGGGTTAATCGCCACCACGCCCACATCTACTTTAGAAGCAAATTCTGCCACTTCTACTAACCGTTCCCAAAGGGCTTGATTGTACGGGCAATGGTTACAGACCACATAAATCAACAACCCCGTTTTCCCCATTAACTCTTTTGAGCCATAGGCTTTGCCATTAGGGTCTTCAAGGGCAAAATGCTGTAGCGGTGTTCCAAGCTCTACAAGAGCAGATTCAATCAGTGCCATAGGTTTTCCTTGTTACAATTCTTTCAACAATCTCGACCACACGGTGTACAGAAGCCACCAAACACCGCTCTTTTACTGTGTGAGGCGCCTCAATTTGCGGCCCAAGAGAACACACCTCAAGCGGTGCATCGTGCTTTGAAAGCAACACGCCACACTCTAATCCTGCATGAATTCCTGCAAACTCGGCTTTTCCCCAAACGGCCGCCGCTTCTTCTTTTACCAGTAAAGCAAATGGCCCAATGTGAGGGTTCCATGGAAGAGTTTCATCCTTAAATGCCACACTAAAACCCCCAAGCTCCAAAAGCGCCTTTGTCTCTTTCTTGAGTGCATCTAACCCTTCTGTGCTCATGGCACGCGCAAAAAACTCTACGCGCAAAGAGCCTTCAGAGAAAGAAAGGAGCGAAAGGTTAATGCTTTGACTTGGAATCGCCAAGGCTACATCCCAACCACGCACACCTTGCGAAAACGCACAAAGTGTTTTGAGTATTGTATCAGAATTCGCCACAACCTTTTCACACCGTTGCGCAAGTGCTTTACATGTAAAAAAAGGCTCTTTACATGTAAAGGGTTTTGGCATCATTACAACCGCGCGTGCTGCTGTGGGAATAGAGTTAATCCGCTCTCCGCCCTCTAGGTGCACAAGCGCGCATTCTTGTTCTGCTAAAGCGTGGACGAGCAGCACAATGGCGTTGGGGATATTTTCATGAATCTGAATCCCCGAATGCCCACCGCGCAAGCCCGAAACACAAATTTCATACAGTGCCCAACCCGCAGGGGCTTTGGTAAACTCAGGGGAGCATGTGCCGATGATGTCCACGCCTCCGGCACACCCCACAAACACTTTGCCCTCCTCTTCACTGTCAAGGTTAAGCAAACAAGGGCTTTGAATCTGCATTTCCAACCCATTTGCACCCAAAAGCCCCACTTCTTCGTTGTTTGTAAAGAGACATTCTAGGTGGTCTTGAGTGTGGAGCAAAGAGAGCATCATTGCCACACCCATGCCATTATCTGCTCCCAAAGAAGACCCTTTGGCGCACAAATACCCCGCTTCTTCTTGGAGTAAAATGCGAGGCGCACTGCCCATGCACACCATGTCATAATGGGCTTGCAAACATACCTTGGGCGAGCCTTTTTGCGCCAAAATATTGCCTGCTTTATCCACGCGCACGGAAGCACCACAGGCTTTTGCTTCTTGCACGAGATGAGCACGCATCGCTTCTGTGTCGAAACTGCAATGAGGGATGGCACACAAGGTGCTAAAATGCGCTAAAACGTCCGATGGCACACGGCTTCCTTTACGTAAACTTTAAAAACAATATGCTACTATTTCTTCCATGAAAAAGGCATTAATACTCATCCTCTTCGCCCTTACCTTCCAAGGGTGCTTATACCTCAACGACCGTGGTGTTTCCACACGTTATTATAACGACTGCAAAGAGTATTATGACTCAATGGGCGTGTACCGTAAAACGTGCGATGACAACCTTGTTGATTTTAGCGATCTCAACCCTAAAAAGCTTCGCCAATGACCCTCGACGCGCTTCGAAAAGAGCGCCAAGCATGGCTTACGTGGAAAAACATTGCGCCCTTGCGCGACTTGCTTGCTACCCTTCCAGACCCCGGTGGTAGCACCTTTACATGTAACGATATTTTCACCCTCAAAAACCCTACGTTTTGCCCGCAAACAAAAGAAGAGATTTCCCGTGTCGCGTGGGAATTACGCCCGTGGCGCAAAGGGCCCTTTAACCTTTTTGGCACCCTCATTGACACAGAATGGCAAAGCTTTATGAAATACAACTTGCTTGCCCCTCACCTCAACCTAGAGGGAAAAATCGTCGGAGACATTGGGTGTAACAACGGTTATTATCTGTTTCGCCTGTTGGAAAAAAACCCGAAATTGCTTGTGGGGTTTGATCCCTCGCCCTTATACAAAACCCAATTTGATTTCATCAACCATTTTGCCCAAACCCAGATCGTCTACGAGCTCCTTGGCATCGAGCATTTACCTTTGTATGAACACCGTTTTGACACCTTGTTGTGTTTGGGTGTTTTGTACCACCGCAGCGACCCCGTGGGTGCGCTCAAAGCCTTAGCAAAAGGACTTACCAAAGAGGGTGAGCTTTTTTTAGATACCTTTATGATAGACGGGGATGAACCTGTGGCGCTGTGTCCTGGCAAATCCTATTCAAAAATCCCCAACATTTACCACATTCCCACCATCAAAGCCTTGGAAAATTGGGGCGAAAAAGCGGGTTTTGGAAGCATGGAAGTCTTAGACATCGTCCCCACAAACAGTAACGAACAGCGCAAAACGGAGTGGATTTTGGGTGAAAGTTTGGAAAACTTTCTTGACCCCAATGACGCCACTAAAACCATCGAGGGCTACCCTGCCCCCAAACGGCTGTATGTAAAATTTTTACGCTAAATGCCGATAATGTCGCACAAATCAACAAGGAGAATCCATGGCTGAAGCCAATGATAATATCGTTCAAACCCCTGAAGTGGAAGAAGATTTTAGTGAAAGCTTTGCCGAGGACGATACCGTTGCGCTTCACGTCAATAATGCCTTTTCTGATGAGCTTAACACCCATCAGCGGATTAAAAACATTTTGTGTGGGACCATTATGTCTCTTGATAAAGGCTACGCGCGCGTCAACCTTCTGACCACCAACGAGATGATTGTGGATGAACTTGGGCTTATTCACAGCGGATTTGTTTTTTCTGCAGCAGATTATGCTGCAGTGGCTGCAGTGAATGAGGAAAACATTGTCGTCATCGGCGCAAAAACAAGTTTTTTAGCCCCTGCCAAAGTGGGGGATTTACTAGAATTTGAAGCCAAAGCCAAATTTGAAGACTCTAGAAAGCGTGAAATCACCGTCACTGGAAAGATTAATGACATCAAAATCTTCGAGGGCATCTTTCACGCCGTTGTCCTAGAAAAACATATCTTCAAAACCAAAATCAAAAACGCACGACGCGACTACTAAAGTGCCATGACCCATTGGGGTAAGGTGTATTGTTCCCGCGTCACAGTGGAGGCTTCTCCGTGCCCTGGGTACAAGGGCATATCTGTTTGAAATTTTAAAAATTTTACAATGCTTTTTTTCATGGCTTCGGGAGAGCTAAAAGGAAAATCCACTCGCCCAATGGAGCCCGCGAACACAAAATCACCCGTAAAGAGCATCCCTTCAACTTCAATGGCGCTACACCCAGGCGTGTGGCCTGGAAAATGCCAATACTGCACCTTCATCCCGCCAATCTCAAAAACCGCGTCCCCCTCCACTAGCACATCGGGCACACTGGGCGTAATCCCTAGACCAAAAGGGTCATCTTGTAACATAAACGCATCTTCTTTAGGGCAATACAATGGCACATTTAACTCCGTTTGCAAAGCGTGGTTTGACCACACGTGATCAAAATGGCCATGGGTATTTAAAATAGCCAAAGGGTTTGATACATTTTCTTTCACCCATGAAATCGCCCCCATACCTGGGTCAATAATCAACTCGCCTTGCGGGCTTGCAACAATATAACAGTTGGTTTGATACGACCCCATCGGTTGACATAAAAGTTGCACATTGTCTCCTTATTTATAGCGACACTAAGGTGCATTTTACTCCATTTTGGCAAAAACTTAAGTAAAACCATTACATGTAAAAGCCCAACTCAAGAATATTTTTAGTATACTCTCTCCTTTGAGACATCTTAACCCAAAAAGACGAAACCCACGTGAAAAAATTTGAGCGTATCACTACTTTCTTGATGCATTTTCTCACCGAAGAAGTCACCAAAATTGGCCTTAGACGGGTCGTACTTGGCCTTAGTGGCGGTGTCGATTCTGCCGTGGTTGCCCTCTTGGCTAAACGTGCTTTTGGCGACAATATGCTCTGCGTGATGATGCCAGATACCCACTCCAGTCCCCAAAGCTTAGAAGACGCCAAAACCTTGTGCGCGGCCTTTGATTTGCCCTATGAAATCCACCCTATCGGCCCACTCACCCAAGCATACAATCAAGGCAAATCTCTCTCCCCTTTGCGCCAAGGCAATTTTGCCGCCAGAATGCGCATGGCGGTGTTGTATGATATTTCGGCGCGCGAACAAGCCCTTGTTCTTGGCACGAGCAACAAAAGCGAGCTTCTTTTGGGCTATGGCACCTTGCACGGCGACCTTGCAAGCGCCCTTAACCCCATCGGGGATTTATATAAAACAGAGATTTTTGAATATGGGGCATATTTGGGTGTCATCCCTGCTATTCTCTCCAAACCCCCCTCAGCCGACCTATGGGAAGGCCAAAGTGATGAGGAAGAGTTGGGGTACACCTACGCCCGCATCGACGCTTTTTTTCGCGCTTATGTGGATGAACGCGCCACCGAAGAAGAGTTGCTAGCGCGGGGATTTGAAGCACCGCTCATTGAGATGCTACTGCACCGCATTTATGCCAACCATTTTAAACGTCGCCAAGCCATTGTTGCAAAACTTAGCGAGCGTACCATTGGTCACGATTTTTTATACCCTAGAGACATTAAACACTAAAAAGGAGAACAGGTGAGAGAAATTCCATTTTACAAACCCTCTATCGATGCCAAAGAAAAAACATTGGTCAATGAGATTCTTGAGCTCAAAGAGCCTGTGATGGTAGAGACGCTTGAAAAAAACATGCGACAATTCATTGGTGCCCCTCATGCCATCTCAACCTACAACGGCACCGCGGCAATGCACCTTGCCATGTGTGCGATGGATTTAAAACGTGGCGATAAAATCATCTGTTCTGTCAACTCCTTTCCTTCTGTAGCTGAAGTAGTGCGCCATTTTGATGCGGAGCCTATTTTTGTAGATATCAACAAAGACGACTACATGATTGACCCCAATGCCCTTGAAGCAGCCCTAGAAAAACATAACCACAAAAAACTCAAAGGGGTTTTTGTCTCTCACGTGGGCGGCCAAAGTGCAGACATGGGACGCATTTACGACTTGGCAGACCGCTACAATGTTTCTATTATTGATGATGCTAGCCAAGCCCTTGGCGCCAAGTATGAGGGTAAAAGAATTGGCTCTTTTGGCTCAACCATTTCATGCTTTCGTTTCAGTCCCCAAATGCGCCACCCTCTTGCCAGTGGCGGGATAATGGTAACCTCTGACGAAGAGCTTGCCAAGCGGGCTATGTTATTGCGCAATCATGCCATCGTTAACGATGGTTGGGATGCTTATGGCAACTTAGGTTATGTGTATGATGTGGTAGACATTGGTGTTAAATATGACATGAATGAATTGAGTGCTGCTTATGCCATTGGTCAGCTTTCTAAAACCGAGGCTTTCATCAAACGCCGTCAGAGCATTGCAGCCATGTATGATGCCGCACTCAAAGACTGCCCACACATCACCACCCCAGTAAAAAAACGCGATCATGTCTACACGCAATACATCATCAAAATAGACAAAAACCGTGACAGTTTCGCGCGCGAACTCAAAGAGCGTGGTATTTTTACTGCCCTACACTTCATTCCCCTACACTTGCTTACTTACTATAAGCAAAAATACGCCTTGCGTGTCAATGATTTTCCCAATGCACTTCAAAACTATCAGCAAATTCTCTCATTACCTATTTATGCGGCATTGAGTGACGAAGAGGTGCACTACATTTGCAAACAAGTTAAAGAAGTTGCTAGCACGCGGGTTTAGCCGGTACCTTTACACAAAGCTTGAGCGCTACATGTATCGTCCAGGCTTTGGAGGCTACCTTTTAGCAGGGCTACTTTTGCCTTTTTCTCTTCTTTATACTCTGGCTGCTGTCCTTAAGCGGGCTTTTTCCACACCAAAAGAAATGGGTATCCCTATCATTAGTATCGGAAATTTAACACTAGGTGGCAGTGGCAAAACCCCCTTAACCATTGCCCTTGCCTCCCCTGTAAAACACAGCGCTATTGTTTTACGTGGCTACAAACGCCACTCCAAAGGCATGCGCATTGTAAGCCACTGGGGAAAGATTACATGTAACGTTCAAGAAAGTGGCGACGAAGCCATGCTGTACGCCAAGATGCTCCCAAATGCCCTTGTTATAGTCAGTGAAGATCGCATTAGAGGAATTTTAAAAGCCAAAGAACTGGGCGCTAAAGCAGTCTTCTTGGATGATGGATTCGGAAAAGCAAGCATAAAAAAATTTGACATCCTTATTCGCCCCACGCCTCCTCCGCCTCTTCCTTTTTGTCTTCCCTCTGGCCCCTACAGGGAGCCCTTTTGGGCCTACCGATATGCTGATATTGTCATAGAAGAAGGGAAGGATTTTGTGCGAAAAGTCCATGTGGAAAACCCAACCTCCGCCATGGTGCTTGTCACAGCTATTGCTAACCCCGAACGCCTCAATCCTTTTTTACCTACAAACTTGGTAGCTTCCTATACATTTCCTGATCACTACATGTATACAAAAAAAGAGTTGAGCATCCTACTAGAGCGTCACCAAGCCACCTCTTTGCTTGTAACCCACAAAGACGCCGTTAAACTTGAAGGACTCGACCTTCCTCTCTCCTTATTAGAACTCACCCTTAGCGTCTCTCCTTCTTTACACAACAGCATCACAACCTATCTCCACCAATACAGCGCCCAAACCGCCAAAAATTAGCTATACTGTCACAATTGTAATAATTACATACTTAAAAACCAAAGAGAAATTATGCCTAGACCGCCCATTATTCTTTCTTTTTTTGCATTACTTGTTTTGTACCCAGCCACCTCTTTTTTACTTCTTGACCTTGGACTTTTAGAACACACTACGAACATTTTTCCCATTTGGCCTCCAGTAGGATTGGCACTTGTTTTTCTAATACTTACCAAGGAACTTCGAGGCTCCGTGCCGTTTCTTTTTGCGGTCATAGGCCTGACAAACGCTCTGGTACTCTCTAATTCTCCACTTCTCTCGCTGGGCATTGCGCTAGGAAGCACACTAGGTCCAGTGATGAGCTACCGATTACTAAAGCCCATCTTATTTGAACCTATTTTTAGCCGCATTAACCTCACGACCGGCTATCTCACAGCACTCATGATGGGTGCCACCCTCTCAGCCCTTAATGGTAATTTGTGGCTTTTGGCGACAGGGCAGATGGATTTTCCCTTTTTTCCCACAGGATTTATAGGCTGGCTAGTAGGAGACTTTATAGGAATGCTACTTTTAAGTTCGATTTATATTTTCGCAACCACACCAGTTCGATTTTCTCAAAAATCTATGTTTCTAGACCTTACTTTTCTAGGAAATACTTTTCTTGTCTTTATGCTTTCTTACTATCTTTTAACCACAACACTGCTCTCCCATGTGGAATTCTTTATTCTTATCCCTTTGCTGATTGTGCTTATTCTTCACCGTGAACGGGCTATTTTTATCAATGGCATCGTCTTGTTTGCAGTGGGTGTTTATGTTATTTTGTGCCCCTTTGGCACATGCTCTACCGACAACTCCCTCTCTTTTAATGTACTCCATCTCCAAACCTTTGTCTTTTTTGTCTACGCAGCAGGCTACATCTTGTGCGCTGCTTTAAACCAAGGAGAAGCACTCCTAAAAGAACAAGAGCAAATCAACGAAGAGACGCTCATTACCTTTGCCCAATTTATCGAAGAAAAAGATGCCTACACTGCTGGCCACTCAGGACGCGTTGCAGAATATTCAAAAGCCATAGCAAAACACATGGGTCTTTCTAAAAAAGACCAGGATTTGGTCTACAAAGCAGGGCTTGTGCATGACATTGGCAAAATCATTACCCCAGAAAGCGTTTTACTTAAACCTGGAAATTTAAGCCAAGCCGAGTTCGAGCTCATGAAACAACACGCTAGCGTGGGGGCTCAAATGATTGGAAAAATTCAAAGCTTTAGACCCCTTGCCACCATCGTGCGGCACCACCACGAGTGGTTTGATGGCTCAGGGTATCCTGATGGACTAAAAGGCAAAGAAATTCCTCTGTTTTCACGCATTATGATTATCGCTGATGCCTTTGATGCAATGACAACCAACCGCATTTACAAAGCGAAAAAAACCATTCCCGAGGCAGTTGAAGAGATAAAAGCCATGCAAGGAACGCAATTTGACCCCGTAGTTGCTACTTATGCTGCTGAGGTTTTTTCAGAGTTGACTGAGATTCACGCTTACGAACAAAATGTCATTGATTTTTCTAGTGGTGCTGAAGCAGAGCGGTTTGCCTACTTTTTTAAAGATTCTCTTACGGGGCTCTACAATGGCATTTACTTTGATATTCTTATGCACCACAAAGCCCAAGAAGCACGTTACCGCTGTTTGAATCTTGTGTTCATCAAAGGCATGAACGACTATAATCATCGCTTTGGCTGGGCCAAAGGTGACGCCTTGTTGCGTGCCTTTGCTACTTTTTTAAAACAAACGCTTCCCGATGCGTTACTTTTTAGGGTATACGGGGACGATTTTATCATCTTACTTCCTGAGTGTCTCGAACTTTCAGCCCAAACATTCGATGGCTTTGAGCCCCTTAAGCAGGGTAATATTGATTTATCAGTGCGGTATATCGACCTCAAGAAAAAACACATCACCAGTGCTCATGAGCTAGAAAAAGCGCTTTCTAGGGGTATTTAAATCCTTTACATGTAAGGACAATTAGTCTTTTTTTAGTCTTTTTTTGCTAAAATAGGCTCTTTTTCACCCCAAGGAGTCGCCCTTGCAACGCAAAATTCAGACGGCCAAAACCATCATCACGGCTTTGCCCTACATCAAAAAATTTACCAAAAAAACCATTGTGATTAAGTACGGTGGAGCAGCCCAAATCAACCCCGACCTCAAAGAAAAATTTGCCCAAGATTTAGTCCTTCTTTACCTTGTGGGCATTCGTCCCGTAGTGGTACACGGTGGCGGAAAACGCATTAATGAACTGCTAGACAAATTACAGCTTGGCACGGAATTTGTAGATGGCATGCGCGTGACAGACGAAAAAGTAATGGAAGTGGTAGAGATGGTCCTTAGCGGTAGCATCAACAAAGAGATCACCACCCTTTTGAACCACCATGGGGCTAAAGCCATTGGCATCAGCGGAAAAGACGCCAATTTCCTCAAAGCCACACCGCTAGAAAATGGAAAATACGGCCTCGTGGGTGAAATTACCGACGTTGACCACACTGTTCTTGAAAACCTCATGAACGAAAAATTCATCCCTGTGATTGCACCTATTGGCTCAGGAGGCACCACGGAACATCCAGGCTACAACATCAACGCCGACTTGGCCGCCAGTAAAATTGCTGTGAGTCTTAAAGCTGAGAAAGTGCTTTTTTTAACAGACACCCCTGGCATCCTTGACAAAGAAGGCCACCTTCTCTCCTCGCTAACAGCAGAAGAGGTAGAAGCCTTAAAAGCCGATGGCACCCTTTATGGCGGCATGCTCCCCAAGGTGAGTGCATGCATGGAAGCGGTAAGTGGTGGCGTCAAGCATGCCCACATCATCGATGGTCGCGTGGAACATTCCATCTTGCTTGAACTCTTCACCGATGAGGGCGTGGGAACGGTATTTAGCCAATGAGTGCGCTGCTTGTCCTTTCCACGGTTCCCAATGAAGAAACAGCAAAAATCATTGCTCATAACTTAATAGGCCAAAACCTTGCTGCGTGTATTAGTTTTCAAAAGGGCCTTACTTCGGTTTTTATGTGGGAAGGCAAAATTCAAGAAGAGAACGAGGTATTATTGCTCATCAAAACCAAACAAGCACTTTTTGAAACACTCAAAACAACCCTATATGCTTTGCATCCTTATGACGTGCCCGAAATTATTGCGTTTGATATTTCTCATGGGCACACCCCCTACCTACAATGGATTGATTCAGTGACAAAGGAAACCGTATGAAACTTATTGAAACCCGTGGAAACGATGGCTTTAAGCCTGTTCATGTTGATTTTTCTCAGGCAATTCTCTCTCCAAGTGCGAGCTTTGGAGGCTTGTATGCACCTGAACACTTTCCCTTGCTTGATGCAGCTTTTTTTACCAAAGCCGTAACCCTTTCTTACCAAGAGCTGACCTTAGATATTTTAGAGCGCTTTGGGGTTGACCTTCCCAAAGAGGTGCTTAGCGAAGCCGTTGGACTTTATGGCCACTTTGATGACCCTTCTAACCCTGCTCCACTTGCCAAGCTAGATGAGACGTTTTTTGTAAGCGAACTTTACCACGGCCCAACGCGTGCCTTTAAAGACATGGCGTTGCAACCTTTTGGCCACTTGCTCTCTCATCTTGCCAAAGCGCGCAATGAACGCTATCTCATCCTAGCCGCCACCAGTGGTGACACAGGCCCAGCGACCTTAGATACCTTTAGCGACAAACCCAATATTCAAGTCGTATGCCTTTATCCAGAAGGGGGAACCAGCGATGTTCAGCGCCTTCAAATGGTTACTGCGGGTGGCAAAAACCTCAAAGTATTAGGCATTAAAGGCAACTTCGATGACGCGCAACGCGCGCTAAAAAGCTTGCTTGGCTCTGCAGAATTTATCGCGCAACTTCAAGCAAAAAACATCAAACTTAGCGCGGCCAATTCTGTCAACTTTGGACGCATTATTTTTCAAATCATTTACCACATTTTTGGCTACGTGCAACTTCTAAAAAGTGGGCATATAAAAGCGGGGGAATCCATCTACCTCACCATCCCTAGTGGAAATTTTGGCAACGCTTTAGGAGCCTATTATGCTAAAAAAATGGGCTTGCCTGTAGAGAAAATCCTTATTACTTCTAACATCAACAACATCCTCACCGACCTCATCACTACGGGTGTGTATGACGTGAGAGAACGCACTTTATTCCAAACCACCTCGCCAGCTATGGACATCCTTGTCTCCTCCAACGTGGAGCGGCTGTTGTTTGACCTTTTTGGCCCTGCGCGCACCCGCGAGCTGATGGAAGCCTTACAAAACCAAAAATGCTATCGCCTTAGCCCAGAGGAACTCACCCTCTTGCAAAGCCATTTTGAGGCGACATTTTGCGATGATGCTTTTGCCAAAGAAACCCTGCGTGAGGTTGCCCTTAAAGGCTACGTGCTTGACCCACACACCGCCACATGCCTCAAAGTGCGCACACTAAACCTTAAACCCCTTAAAAACATTCTTTGCTCGACCGCCGAGTGGACGAAATTTGCCCCTACACTTTTTAGCGCCCTGCAACAAAGCCCACGTACCCATCCAGACAAAGTGGCCTTAGAAGGGGTTTCTAACGCTTTACATGTAAAGATTCCCTCCTCCATTGGCGCCTTATTTCAAGCACCCATTATGCACCCTGAGGTCGTCACCCAAGAAGCTATCCAAGGGACGATTTTGGATTTTTTAGAGGAATAAGCCATGATTATCATCCCTGCACGGCTTGCTTCTACACGTTTTCCTGAAAAAATCCTCGCCCCCATTCATGGCGTGCCTATGGTTATTGCTACCGCAAAACGGGTGCAAAGCGTTGACCGCGTTGCCATTGCCGCTGATGACCCACAGGTGGTAAACCTTGCTAAGAGTTACGGTTTTGAGGCGGTGCTCACCGCCTCGTCCCACCAAAGCGGCACCGACCGCATCAACGAAGCAGCCACCCTGCTAGGATTAAATGAAGAAGAAGTGGTTATAAACGTGCAGGGAGATGAGCCTTTTATTGAGCCAGAAATTATCGCACTTTTACAAAAAAGAGTTCACGCCATAGCCCATCTTCCGTGGGCCATGGCAAGCTGTCACAAGGCTATCACCGCCCAAGAAGCCGCCGACCCAAATCTGGTAAAAGTTGTGCTAAGTCACGTCAACGAGGCCCTTTATTTCTCCCGCTCTCCCATCCCCTATGACCGCGACAAAGCAGGCGCGCCCTACTGGGGACACCTAGGGCTTTATGGTTTCACGCGTGCCACATTGCGTGCTTTTTGCGCGTTGCCGCCCGCGCCACTTGAACACATCGAAAAACTCGAACAACTCCGCGCCCTCTACCACGGACGCACCATTGCTATGGTAGAGGTTGTCTCGCAAAGTTTTGGTATCGATACCCCAAAAGACTTAGAGAAGGCATTAAAGCTATTTCCCAGTAAGTAGCGGTATACTACTTTCATCTTTTTTAAGGAGACACCATGAAGCAACTTTTGATTGCACTGCTCACCACGGCCTCTTTTCTTTTTGCTGCGCCACCTCTTAAAGTGGGCATGGAGCTAGCCTACCCGCCCTTTGAAATGAGCCAGACTGATGGCACACCTAGTGGCGTGAGCGTGGATTTCGCCAAAGCTTTAGCCAAAGAACTTGGACGGGAGCTGGTCATCGAAAACATCGCGTGGGATGGGCTGATTCCCTCACTGCGTACGGGTAAAGTAGACCTCATCATCTCCTCCATGACCATCACCGAAGAGCGTAAAAAAAGCATCGCTTTTTCTGTTCCTTACGCCCAATCTAACCTTGCCATCCTCACCCACCCCAAAGCGGGCGTGCAAGGCATTGAAGACTTGAACCAAAAAGGCAAGCGTGTGGCGGTCAAAAAAGGCACCACAGGGCATATTTACGCTGCTGCAAACCTTCCTAGCGCGCAACTCTTGGTCTTTGACCGTGAAAATGCCGCCATACTGGAAGTCATCCAACAAAAAGCCGATGGGTTTTTGTACGACCAACTCACCATTTACCGCAACTGGGATCGCCACCAAGAAGCAACCGTTGCCCTCTTGAAACCCTTTCAAGAAACCCCCGAATACTGGGGCGTTGCCTTGCGCCAAAGTGACACTGAGCTCAAAGCCCAAGTAGATACATTCATTACCAAAGCCAAGAAAGATGGCACCTTTGATGCCTTTTCACGTACGCATCTTTCCAAAGCCCGCGAAACCTTTGACGGCCTTGGCATTCCTTTTTTCTTTTAGGGGTTAGTTATCAGGTTTAAACGCTTTTTCATCGACCCTTTGGAGTACAAAGAAACCTCCATACTTCCGCGCCCCGCCTACTGGCTTAACGCCTTTTTGCTGGTGCTTGGCGTGGGGGCGTTGGGGGCGTTTATGTTTCAAAACTCCCTTTACACCTTTGAATGGTCAGGCGTTTGGGGCTACCGCCAAAAGTTTATTGATGGCTTTATCATGACCATCATCATCTCCCTAAACGCTCTTGTGTTAAGCATTTTTTTGGGGATTTTCTTCGCCTACGGGCAGGGTTCGAAAATCATTCTCTTGCGTTTTTTTAGTCGCTTTTACGTCGAGCTCATCCGAGGCACACCCCTTTTAGTACAAATTCTTATCTTTTTTTACGTCTTTGCCAACAACCTTGGCTTTGACAATCGCTACATCGTAGGCACCGTCATCCTTGCGCTTTTTGCAGGAGCGTATGTCACTGAAATCATCCGTGCAGGGCTTCAAAGTGTCGGAGTTGAGCAATACGAAAGTGCCAAAAGCCTTGGATTTTCACCTTTTCAAACCTACCGCTACATTCTCTTTCCCCAAGCCCTAAAACGCATCTTGCCCCCGCTCACAGGGCAGTTTGCTTCCATCATCAAAGATTCTTCCTTACTCTCCATCATCTCCATCAGCGAATTCACCATGAACGCCCAAGAAGTCAACGCCTACACTTACTCCACCCTAGAGAGCTACATTCCCTTAGCCATCGGATACTTAGCACTCACCTACCCCATTTCTCTTTTTGCTTCGCGTCTTGAAAAACGTTTAAAGGATTGATACACTTGCATATTTACATGTAAAGGAACTTCCATGCAACTTGATTTTTCGACCCTTTCGGCCAATGATATTTACAAACTCGTCAGCTACTCCATTTTTCCTCGCCCCATTGCGTGGATTGTGACCGAGGATGAAGGTGTTGTAAACCTTGCTCCCTTTAGCTACTTTGCACCCATGACGTCTAAACCTCCTGTGGCGGTGGTTTCCATCGGACAAAAGGAAGACGGCTCGCCTAAAGACACCCTTGCCAACTTGCTTAAGACCAAAAAAGCGACGATTTGCATCGCCAACAAAACCCACGCAGATTTTATGAGCAAAAGCGCCCAGCCCTTACCAAAGTCTGTGAGCGAATGTGCCCATTTTTCTATTCCTACGGAACGCATTAGAGAAGATTTTCCGCCCATCGTTCAAGGGATTCAGGCCGCATTTTTTGTCACCCTTCGCGAAACTTACCCCATCCAGGGCAGCGTCACGACACCGGTGTTTGTCAATCTTGAAGGGGCCTATTATGAAGATGGGATAATTGATGCGGGATTACATGTAACCGTGGAAGCTCTTGGTCGCATGGGCAAATACTACCTCATCGACCCCACGTACCAAGAAGCTTGAGGTGTATCAATCCCTTTTGGGGATTTTTCTGGCACTCTTCCTTTTAAGCGGGTGTCACCACGCCCCTTCACTTCCTGAGGCTTCTTTGGAAAAAACATTGCAAGCCATCCCTAGGGTCAAAGAAGACGAAGCGGCGCGCCTAGCCCACGAAGCACACACCTACACCCATACACTCAAAGCCCGCTATGGCGCCACCGCCTCCCCAAGGCTTCATAACCTTTGGGTGAACCTTGGCTTCAAGGAGCGGGGGTTGTGTTGGCATTACGCCCACGACCTTTTTGCCCATGTCCGCAGTTTGGAGCTTGAGAGTGTTGAGAGCGTGATCGTGGTGGCAAATCTGGGCTCCTACTGGGAAGAACACAGTGCTGTGGTGGTGACATGCAAAGGATGTGACATTGCCCAAGGGGTAGTCCTTGATGCGTGGCGAAACCCCGAGGGAATCTTTTACGCGCCCGTATCTGGCGACTCACAATATACATGGGAGAGACGATGAAAGAGGAAAAATTTGCCACCGACGCGGCAACGGTGCTGAAGTTTATCGCACTGTATTGCGAGGACAAACACCACGACGCGCCCAAAACCCACCACGTCTGGCCTTTAACATACCGCGAAAAACCCCTAGGCGAGGTAGAAGCGTCCTTGTGTGTATCCTGTAAAGAAACCCTTGAGTACTCCCTTGCCCGCCTACAAGCCTGTCCCCACGAAGAAAAGCCCAGTTGCCGCAAATGCCCCGCACCCTGCTACGACAAACCGCACTGGAAGCTTTTGGCGCGCATCATGCGGCACAGCGGCATGAAACTGGGGCTTTTAAAAATCAAAAAACTTTTTACGAGAGCTTCCACAAAGCCCTAAACACGTTTTACAAAAAGACTACTCGTAAAACCCAATCTCATTAACCAAAGCCTCATGGATAGCGCCGTTGCTTGCAATGATCGTGCGGTCGTTCATGTCATACGCGCCCCCTTCATGGGTAGTGACTTTGCCGCCTGCTTCTTCCACCATCACAATCCCCGCTGCCACGTCCCATGGCTTGAGATTGATCTCATAAAACCCATCAAAGGTTCCTTTAGCAACCAAGCACAAGTCCAAACTCGCCGCCCCATAACGGCGCAAATCCCGCACCAAAGGCAAGAGGTTGGTCATGGAGTTGAGCACAAAACCAAGGTCCATAGGGGAGCTATTTTTGGTATAGGGAAATCCTGTGGCAAGAAGGGCTTCTTGAAGGGTAGTGCTTTGGCTTACATGTAAGCGGGTTCCGTTGCAAAACGCGCCACTTCCTTTTTGCGCCAAGTACATTTCATCCAAAATAGGATTATACACGCCCCCTTCTACGGCTTTGCCATCCCTCCACACGCCCACAGAAATGCCCACATGAGGCAAGCGATGCACGAAGTTTGTGGTACCGTCAATGGGATCAACAAAGATGCCACTTTTAGGGAAGGTATTTCCCTTGTAGCTCTCTTCGCCAAAAATCTCATCATTTGGGTACGCCCCTTTGAGTTTGGGCATCAGAAACTTTTCGATGAGTACATCGTACTCCGTAACCAAATCTGCTTTGTCTTTATACTGGGTTTTAAACGCCCCGTAAAAACCCTCTTTGAGCAGTTCGCCCGCCTCTTTTAAAATGGGTTCAAGTTGCATTATTATCCTTACATGTAAACAATTTTACGCTTCTTCAAAGGTGTTGGTTTGCTTATTGAAACGGTAACTTTCCATAGGGTTTTCCCCAATCTGGCACACGAGATTACAAAAAGTCGCAGGGGAAAGCGCCAACGCTTTGCCAATTACTTCAAAAATATACGCGCGGGTGTGCATCACGGGCGTGGAGCTCACGCCCGTAAACACAAAGCCTTCTTCCTCAGGGATTCTCTCAAACCCCTCTTTTTCCAAATGCGCCACAAACGCGCTTTCATCTTTTAAATGTTCCACATCTATCGCTACAAGTACGTCCATCGCACCATTCTCCTCATTGTAATGTTTTTAAATGTTCCAAAAACGCTTCTGGCGTTTTAAATCCGACAATCTGAGCATGTGGCAACTCTACGCCATCACGGTAAAAAATAAGCCCCGGAGGTCCAAAAAGACCAAATTTAGCCAACAATGCCTTGTCTTGCGCTGTGTTTTTAGTCACATCAACCTTTAAAAGTGTCATACTTTTAAAGGCTTCTTGCACCCTAGCATCTGCAAAGGTAATGCTCTCTAGCTCCTTGCAACTCACGCACCAATCTGCGTAAAAATCAACCATCACTACTCCGCTTGTCTGCTCTATGCGTCTTTGTAAACTCCCAATACTGTCCACTGGCTCAAAAGCACGCAAACCAACGGTGCTTCCGCTTCCAAAAAATGGAGCCAAAGGATTTAAAGGGTCGTTGGCCTTAGCCAAGCTCCCCACAAACAGGGTAGCCCCGTAAAGCAAAAATACGGTAGCAGAAGTTCTAACAACTGTATTGACCCATGGTTTCTCGCTTTCAACACTCCAAAGGTGCGCCGCTAGCCCCAGACAAAGCACTGACCAAAGCAACAGCTCCACCCAAGAAGGAAGCACGCGCCCTAGCATCCAGATGGCAACGCCAAGCATCATAACGCCAAACACCGCTTTGGTAGCATTCATCCACTTACCCGGCTTTGGTAACAAACGTCCTGCAGAAGCGCCGATGAGCAAAAGTGGCACACCCATGCCAAGACTCATAACAAAGAGCGCCACCCCACCCAAGAGCGCATCGCCCGTTTGGCTAATATACAACAGCGCTCCCGCCAAAGGCGCCGCAACGCAAGGCCCCACGATAAGTGCAGACAAAAATCCCATAAGCGCTACACTACCGACCCCTTGGCCTTCAACACTGCGCGAGGTTTTACTCAAAGCGCCCTGAATACTCTTGGGAAGCTGCAATTCATAAAATCCGAACATAGAAAAAGCCAAGGCCACAAACACCCCGCTAAAAAGCCAAATGACCCACGGGGCCTGCAAGGCACTTTGAAGGTTTGCCCCAAAAATACCAGCTAACACCCCCGCTCCTGCGTACGCTACTGACATGGCAAACACATACACAAACGAGAGCCAAAGGCCCCGTTTTGCCCCTAAAGATGCGCCCCCTTGGGAGACGATAATGGAAGAGAGAATAGGAATCATCGGAAACACACACGGGGTCAAAGAGAGCAACAGACCAAACCCAAAAAAGCTTACAATGGCCCACAGTGCCCCGCCTGAAGCCAAACGCTGGGCGATAGTTCCATGTTCTGAAAGTCCCGTGGAAAGCTTGCCCTTGGCATCCAAGCGAAACTCTTGGCGCATAGGCTGATAACACAGCCCCATCTTAGAACACGCTTGCCATGAGACCGCCAGCTCAAAAGGCACCGTGCCAATTTTTTCGCGAATGAGTGAAAGGGGAATGTTTACATGTAAAGAAGAGCTGTATACTTGATAACCATCGTACTCCACCGCCACAGGAAGGGAAACAAAAGGATTAAGTAAAACAGAAGTGGGTGCGATGATTTCTAGTTTAAATTCTTCCTCGTAAAGATAAATGTCTTCCCCGAGGACAATGCGCACCTCAAGGGCCTCATCTTGGGGTGTAAGGGTAAGATTAAAGGCTTCTTCGGGTGTCAACACGCGCGCAAATGCCAAAGAGACCATCAACAACACCCCAAACACTGTTCTCAAACCACCCATAACCGTCCTTTGTTTTAATGGCGACATTGTACACAAGCAACGTAAATCAACACTAAACTTCAAGAATTTAACGGCACCTTTGGCGTGTTTAGGGAAAACATGTATCGCAAAAACAAGAAATGCAACTTAGTTGCAAGCTTGTCATACTATTGTTATACAAATTAACTAAAATATCTATGTAAGTATTTTTTAAAAAATCAAAACTCTCCAAAAAGGATGCTTCATGTTAACAGGTTCTTATCTTGAATTTCACAAGGAAGTGCAAAAGTTTATTCCCAAAGAGAGAATATTCACAGACCCCTTTTACACCTATGCCTACGGCACAGATGCCTCACTTTATCGACTAATACCAAAAATTGTTGTCCAAGCTACAAAGTCCGAAGAAGTTGCTAAGATTATGAAAGCATGCTCAATGTTTTCCTTACCTTATGTCTTTAGAGCGGCAGGAACAAGTCTTTGCGGCCAGTGTATTACTGACTCTGTGCTGATTACCACCTCGCGGGACTGGAACAAAATGAGTACCAACGACGATGGCTCACTCATCACCATGGAGCCTGCTGTTATCGCTACAAAAGCTAATGCTTTTTTAGCGCCATTTGGAAGAATCATTGGTCCAGATGCGGCAAGTATTAACTCTGCCATGATTGGTGGCACTGTAGCCAACAATGCCAGCGGGATGAGTTGCGGTACGCTTGAAAACTCTTACACCACCTTGCAATACATGAAAATTATCTTTGAAGACGGCACAGAACTTGACACGGGCTCTCCTGAGAGCATTGAGTCGTTTAAGAAAAGTCACAAAGGGATGATTGAAAAAATAAGTGCCTTGGCCAAAAAAGTGAACGACAACAAAGCCTTGCGCGAAAAGATTATTAGAAAATTTAAAATCAAAAATACCTGTGGTTACGGACTAAACTCTTTGGTTGACTTTGATGACCCCATTGAAATCATTCAACACTTGCTGGTTGGTAGCGAGGGAACACTGGGTTTTATTAAAGAAGTTACCTTTAGAACCATCGTTGACAAAAAGCACAAAGCAAGCGCACTGATGATTTTTAAAAGTATGAAAGACGCTCTAGATGCTGTTGGCCTCATGCGCACACGCTGCAACTCGCGTACCAAAGAGTGTGATTCAGAGTTAGATGAAGCGGAACTAATGGACCGCGAAGCATTACGTTGCGTTGAAGACAATGAGGGCATGCCCGCATTTTTGAAAACCCTCAGCGAGGGCGCAACAGCACTTCTTGTCCAAATCAAAGAAAAAGATGAAGAAACCCTAGATAAAAATATTGAAATCGTCATGGAGGCAATTAAAGGCATTGAACCGGAGTTGCCTATCCAGTTCACAAAAGACCCCGCAGAATACGGTAAATTCTGGCACATTAGAAAAGGTATTTTTACCACAGTAGGCTCAAACAGGCCCAAAGGAACAGCGTGTATCATTGAAGATGTTGCTTACCCTATGCACACTCTCACAGATGGCATCTTGGAGTTGCAAGAAATCCTCAAAAATAATGGCTACATGAATGCGGTTATTTATGGTCACGTTCTTGATGGAAACGTGCACTTTATCCTTACGCCAGACATGAGTGATCCTGCAGAAGTCGAGCGATTTGGAAATATGCTACAAGATGTGGCTGATTCTGTTGCTACAAAATTTCACGGAAGCCTCAAAGCGGAGCACGGCACAGGACGCAACATGGCTCCATTTGTAGAGCTTGAGTGGGGAACAGATGCGTATGAGGTTATGAAAGAGATAAAAGACATTTTTGATCCAAAAGGCATCATTAATCCCGATGTCATCATCAACAAAGACCCCAAAGGGCACCTTAAAAACTTTAAAGCATTACCCATTACCAATGACCTTATTGACAAGTGTATTGAGTGCGGTTTTTGTGAACCATTCTGCCCTTCCAACACCTTGACGACTACACCAAGACAGAGAATTACGACCACTCGCTACGCACAAACCTTAAAAAATAGAAATGACATGGAAGGCTACGAGGCGTTCAAAAAATTGATGATATACCCCAATGTTGAAACTTGCGCAACATGCTCATTATGCTCCCTAGCTTGTCCTGTCGGTATAGATACAGGTGCCTTGATAAAACAAAGGAGAACAGAACTGCTTACCCCTGCATACAGAAGAAATGCAACCTTTATCGCTAACAACTATGCAGGCGTATTGGGTGGGGGCCGTGCCGTTCTTAGCGTTGTTAAAGTGGCCACAGATATCATTCCTCACAGTCTTGTCAACGCAATGAGTGCAGGTGTCTCAAAGCTAAGTGGTGGAAAGCTTCCGCGTTGGTCAGCAAGCCTTCCTGGCGGACATGCTTTCAAAGATACACGTAAACAGTTTGGACGAGAAGACAAAGTCGTTTATTTCTCTTCATGTCTCAATCGAACCATGGGAAATCCAAAGCCATCTAAGGGAGAAAAAGAGGTGGATGAAATAATCATCGGACTTTTAGAAAAAGCAGGGTATGAGGTCATCATCCCTCAAAACCTCAAGCCTCTTTGTTGTGGTATGGCATTTTCAAGTAAAGGCTACGTTGAACAAGGGTTGCAAAAATCTAGAGAACTTGAAGCAGAGCTCAACAAAGCAAGCGAAAATGGCAAATACCCTATCGTGTGCGACATGAGCTCGTGCACCAAAACAACACGTACGTACTTTGAAACTGGGCTAACAATGTATGACCCTGTTGAATTTATTCATGACTTTTTACTTGAAAAACTTCCCATCAAGCAAATTGACGAACCCATTCTTGTTCATGCTATTTGTAGCACGCGAAAAGCAGGCCTCTTTAGCAAACTAGAAAACATTGCCAAAATATGCAGCTCCAAAGTCACCATCCCTGAAGATGTAGGATGTTGCGGTTGGGCGGGAGACAGAGGATGGAACTATCCAGAGCTCAACAAAGCAGCACTCCGCCACCTTAAGCCTTATATTCCAGCAGGAACAAAGCTTGCCTTTTCTACTGGAAAACCTTGCGAAATAGGTCTTACTGAAGCCAGTGAACTTCCCTACCGAAACCTCTTCTACCTAGTAGACCGCTGCGTAGGCTAAACGCTTCATACCGCTCGCCTTTCTTTGGGCGAGTGGTGTACTAATTTCCACCGTAGAGACAAACAAACATCAAAATTGGTTATTTTTAAGGAAAATTCATCCCTTAAAAGGTATGATGAGTCAAATTCCTCACAAAGGGCTTGCCATGGGAAAAAAAGAGAAAAAAGAGGCATCAAAGGACAATGACCAATCCTGCGTTACTGAAAAACTCGACAGAAGAGAAGGCAGTGGTGATGAAAAATACGGCAAAGAGCTGCGCATGCTTCAAGTGGAACTTTTAAAGTTCCAATACCACGTCAAAGCAGCCGGCCTAAAAGTGCTCATGATTTTTGAAGGGCGCGACGCAGCAGGAAAAGGCGGCACTATCAAACGCGTCACCGAACATCTTAATCCAAGGGGGGCTCGGATTGTAGCGCTTGAAAAGCCCTCAGACGTAGAGCGGACCCAATGGTATTTTCAGCGCTACGTAGAACACTTGCCAAGCGCAGGCGAAATTGTACTTTTTGACCGCAGTTGGTATAACCGTGCCATGGTGGAACCTGTGATGGGATTTTGCACCGAGCGAGAACACCATGCTTTTTTGAAAGATGCACCCACATTTGAGGGCATGCTAGCAAGTTCTGGGATTCAAATTTTTAAATTTTACTTTTCGGTAAGCAAAGACGAGCAAGCCAAACGCTTTAAAGCCCGCGAAACAGATCCACTCAAACAATACAAGTTTTCTGAAGTAGACAAATACTCTCAGATAAAATGGGATGAATATTCTTTGTCCAAATACATGATGCTAAACTACACCCACACTGAAGTCGCCCCGTGGACTGTTGTTAAAAGCAACGACAAGAAAAAAGCGCGCATCAATCTTATGAAATACATCCTCACCCATGTGGATTACCCAAACAAAATCGATGCTCAAAAGCTTTTACCCGACAATGAAATCATTGTCTATGGGCGCGACGAGGCTATTTCTATGGAAAAAAACTTTAAGTTTAAACCAAATGATGAGTCTGTTGAATAACTTCTTTTTTTACACAATATGCCGTGAACTCAAAAGGCTTCACGGCTACTGATTGCCAAGCACCAATGAATTAAAACGGGGCAATGGAACGGGCTTTGAAAAATAAAACCCCTGAAAACAACAGCATCCTAAATACTGAAGCATCTCCAACTCCTCTTTTGATTCCACACCCTCGGCAACTGTTTGCAAGTTTAAAATTTTAGCTGTTTGCAAAATAACTTTTACCAACGCCAAGCGATCTTCGTGCTCCAGCATATGGGTTATGAAAGAGCGGTCAATCTTGATGGTGTCGATGGGCAGCTTATTGAGGTAACTCAAAGACGAATACCCTGTTCCAAAATCATCAATGGCAATATGCACACCCAAGGCTTTTAGCTGATGTAAAGCTTGGATGTTTTGCTCATTTTCTGCTGAAAAACTCTCTGTAATTTCAAATTCCACCAAATGCGGAGAAACACCAAAACGCCGAAGCGACGCTCCAACTGCATCAATAAAATGTGGATTTTCGATTTGTTTGACCGATAGATTAATAGCGACCGTAAGATTCCAACCACGTTTTTGCCATCGCAACAGCTGGCTTAAGGCATTCTCTAAAACCCACTCACCAAGAGGGTAAATAAGCCAAGACCCTTCCGCTACCCCAATAAACGCATCAGGTGAAAGCACCCCTCGTGTTGGATGGTTCCACCGCAACAGGGCTTCTGCACCAACGATAAGACCATTATCTGTTTTGATTTTAGGCTGATAATAAAGCTCAAATTCGCCCGCTTTAATCCCTTTTGAAATCTCTTGTTCTAGTTGTAGCAAACCGTGCAAACTTGCTTCCATCTTGGCATTAAAGCACTGAAAATTATTGCGTCCTTTGCTCTTGGCTTCGTACATAGCAATGTCAGCATTTTTATAAAGGGTGTCGCTATCGGTGCCATCTTCTGGATAAAAAGCAATTCCTAAGCTGCACCCGACTCTAATGGTTTGCTTCTTTACATGTAAAGGTTTATTGACCACGCGAATCATACGGTTAATCATTTCATGTACGATTTCATCCTTGGGAATATTGGTTAAAATAAATACAAATTCATCACCCCCAATACGTGCAAGCGTATCTGTTTCTCGAATGACCTTACTAAGACGCTTGGAAACTTGAACTAGCACTTCGTCTCCTATATCATGACCCAAGGTGTCATTAATGCGCTTAAAGTGGTCCAAATCCATAAACACGATTGCAATTTTATCTTGTGCACGTTTTGCATTGCCAATCGCCAATTCCAGACGATCGTAAAACAAAAGGCGATTAGGAAGTCCTGTGAGATAGTCATGACTGGCACTATAATAGGCTTCTTGCTGTTGCCTCTTGAGTTTACCAATAAGCCTATTGGCACCATCTGCAAGGAGTTGAAACTCACTAAAACTTAAAGCATTTTCAGGAATTTCCACTTGTTCGTTGGCTGCATTTTTAAAAGTATTGAAAAAAAGCTGAATGTTGGTTTTGGTGCGCCTAGCCAAATATGCCACAAAAAGCAAAAGAACAATAACAGCAAGAATAAAAATTGCAATAATCATCATAATGCGTTCAGTAATTTGATTCTCTAGTAAGGTGCGTTGTTTTGCAATAATCGCATCGATATAATCCAAATTCACTTCTGCTCCGATAAACATATCGCGATGGGGGATTTTAGCCACAAAGGAAACTTTTGAAAACAGTTTTCCATTTTCATCTTCCCACGCATAAGTAGCAAAACCTCCTGCCTCATTTTCTTGAGCAATGCGGCTGTTTTCTTGGACTACTTTAATGCCGTTTGCATCGGCCATATCCCAGACGTTTGGCCTTGGATTAAACACCTTTCCATTGGAAATAATCAAGTCTCCCTCAAACGAATTGATGAAAAAATGCCCCTCTTCTCTTCCGCCAAAACGGCGGCTAGAGAGGTGCTCAAAAAGGTTTTTATCAATTTTTTTGGAAAATTCATCCAAATAGATACTGGCGGTAAAATACCAATTTTTTACATCAAACCGCTTAATAAACGTAATTTTTTGACGCACTTCTTCCCCGTCTTTCCAAAACGTCGAAAGATACCCTCCATCGCTTATAGCAATCATACCAAGCTCTTCATTCACAACGCGCGTTTGTTGATGATCGCGCAAATCACGCAAATCATTTCCTTCATAATGTAAGTCTTTTGGGTGAAAAATTCCCACCCCTTCAGTAGAAGTAATGGCAAACTCAACAAAGGAGTGGGTATTGTAGGCACGAACAATTTGAAGTAAAAAAGCATCAACATAGCCTGCCCGAAGGGTTTCGCGGTCAAGGGAAAAATAGGCGGACTCAATCATGGAATGAAGTTGCAAGCTTTCGCGCAAAAGCTCCTCTTTGGCAAAGCGGATAATGCGAGAATGCTCCACACGAACATAATCCAATGCCCGATAAACCTCCTCTTGAAGCAAAGCCTTTTGCTCATTCAAGAGGGTCGTTTTCAGATTAGCGCTCTCTTTTTTAAACGTTTCATTCAGGCCATAAACAACCAATACACCACTACCCACAGCCAACACCACAAAAAGTGTTAAAATCTGAAGGCTTAAAAGGCGAATAAGACTCACAGGCTGTTTCATACCCACTCCTAAAAGCACTATAGTACCACAGCTGCTTTTAAATTGCTTTTTTCATAAGGTGGATTTATGCTCGGTTGGAAAATACGTTACATGTAAACAGTTGTAAAAGCACTCCAAGGCTCTCTTTGAGTCTCAAGAGAGTTAATGGGTGCACGTGTATCTGGATAACCAATTGCCATCCCGCACAGTAAAATTTTTTCGCTTTCCACACCCAGCTCTTTTCGCACAATGTCTGGATATTCTGCCAAAGAGCCCATGGAACAAGACCCTAGCCCCTCTTCCACGCACAAGAGCATGACAGATTGCAAAAACATCCCATAATCGAGCCAAGAACCCCCCTTGAGGATTTTATCCATGAAAAAATACAACACCACAGGCGCCCCAAAAGCTTCAAAGTTTGCACGCCACTGTTTGATACGTGCTGCCTTATCTTCTCTTTTGATGCCCAAAATATCATACATTTGCGCCCCAATTGTAATACGACGGCCCTTATAAGGCTCAGCCCACTCTTTGGGATAATAAAGGTAATCAGGGCTTGGCTGCACACCTGCATCAAAGGCACCAAGCAGTGCTTGGTCTAGCTTTTTTTTTGCCTCTCCTGCAACCACACACACGCTCCAAGGCTGCATGTTGGTACTAGAAGGGGTCTGTTTTGCATGCTCTAAAATACGCCCAACAAGCTCCAAAGGAACCTCTTTATCTAAAAATGCTCGAATAGATTTACGTTTCTTGATTGCTTCGTGGACGTGCATAAATACTCCTTTGAATTAGTTTGCAGGCTATTTTGATATTTGGAAGCATAGCATGTTTGTAAAATTTGAACAAAACAGGAGTAGGTTAAAGGAAGGCTTACATGTAAGGGATTTCCTTACATGTAAGCGTGGAGCATTACTCGACTTCGGCGTCGATGACGTCGTCGTCTTTTTTCTTGGCTTCTTTCTTGGAAGCTTCAGCGTTAGGGTTTTGGTCTTTTTTATACATCGCTTCGGCAAGCTTGTGGCTGGCTTCTGTGAGTGTTTTAACCTTCGCGTCGATCTCTTCTTTGGTCGCGTTTTCGTTTTTAAGCGTTTCTTTAAGGGCATCAAGCGCACCTTGGATGGCTGCTTTATCCTCGGCACTGATGGCTTCGCCAATCTCACCTAAGGATTTTTCCGTTTGGTGTGCTAGCGCGTCAGCTTGGTTGCGTGTCTCAACCGCTTCTTTGCGTTTTTTGTCTTCCTCTTTGTGCATTTCTGCGTCTTTGACCATTTTTTCAATTTCCGCTTCATCAAGCCCTGAGCTACCCGTGATCTTAATCTCCTGCGCTTTGCCGGTAGCTTTGTCGCTGGCCGATACAGTCAAGATACCGTTAGCGTCAATGTCAAAAACCACTTCGATTTGTGGCACACCACGTGGTGCTGGCGGGATGCCCTCTAGGTTAAACTGTCCCAAAGACTTGTTGTCTTTGGCAAACTCACGCTCCCCTTGAAGCACGTGGATGGTCACCGCAGGCTGGTTATCTTCAGCAGTAGAGAACGTTTGGGTCTTTTTCACAGGGATGGTCGTGCCTTTTTCGATAACACGGGTCAACACGCCACCCAAGGTCTCGATGCCAAGGCTCAGAGGCGTAACGTCCAAAAGCAACACGTCTTTCACGTCGCCTTTAATAACCGCACCTTGAATCCCCGCACCAATGGCGACTACTTCATCAGGGTTCACAGACTTGTTAAGGTCTTTGCTAAAAGCCGCTTTTACGCGCTCTTGCACCAAAGGCACGCGGGTAGAACCACCCACCATAACAATCTCTTGAATCTCATTTTTAGTCAAATCGGCATCTTTGACAACCGCGTTGATTTTGTCGATAGTCTCTTGCACTAAATCTTCAATCATCCCTTCAAACTTGGAGCGGGTAAGTTTCTTGACCAAGTGTTTTGGGCCGCTTGCATCCGCGGTGATAAACGGTAGGTTAATCTCCGTTTCGCTCGCACTTGAAAGTTCTTTTTTCGCGTTTTCTGCCGCTTCTTTGAGGCGTTGGAGTGCCATCACGTCGTTTTTAAGGTCGATGCCATTGGCTTCTTTAAACTCTTTGATAAGCCAGTCGATGAGGCGGTTGTCAAAATCGTCCCCACCCAAAAATGCGTTACCGCCAGTAGCTAAAACTTCGACCACGTTATCGCCAGTTTCTAGCACGGTCACGTCAAAAGTCCCGCCGCCCAAGTCGTAGACAACGATTTTTTCGGCTTCTTTTTTGTCAAGTCCGTAAGAAAGTGCCGCCGCTGTTGGCTCATTGATGATACGAAGCACATTAAGTCCCGCGATGGTTCCTGCTTCTTTGGTCGCTTTACGTTGCGCATCGTTGAAGTACGCAGGCACGGTGATAACCGCGTCGGTGACGCTCTCGCCCAAAAACGCTTCCGCGTCTTCTTTGAGTTTCATGAGTACTTTTGCGCTGATTTCTTGGGGCGTATACACTTTGCCCGCAATCTCAATAGCGCAGGCGCCATTGCGGTCAACCACGTGGTAAGGCAAGCGTTTCTTCGCTTCCACTGCCGCATCTTCGTTACTCATCAACCCCATAATGCGCTTGATAGAGTAGATAGTTTTCTCAGGGTTTGTGACTGCTTGACGCTTGGCGGTGTCGCCTACGAGTACCTCACCTTTGTCGGTAAATGCTACCACTGAGGGTGTTGTGTTTTTGCCTTCTTTGTTGCTAATAACCTTGCTCTCGCCACGCTCATAGACTGCAACACATGAGTTAGTGGTTCCAAGGTCGATTCCGATTACTTTTCCCATTGTTTTTTCCTTTTAGTTAATTTTTTAATACGCTTTTGAAGCAAAGCTCCAAAAACTACGCTAACGCTGAGTTCTGCTCGGCGCAGAGCCCGCGCACCCTTGCTTTTACTTTTAATACGCTTTTGAAGCAAAGCTCCAAAAACTACGCTAACGCTGAGTTCTGCTCGGCGCAGAGCCCGCGCACCCTTGGTGCTTTGATTTTTACTTTGAAATACTCACCATCGCAGGCCGTAAAACGCGGTCTTTAATGGTATATCCTTTTTGAAACATTTGAACAATCTGACCGCTCTCGTGTTCTTCACTTTCTACTTGCATGACCGCTTCGTGGACATTGGGGTCAAATTCCCCTTCGCCATTCACTGCACTCACGCCGTGTTTTTCAAAACATTTTTTAAACTGTTCAATCGTTAGCGCAATGCCCTCTTGAATCTTGCCAGCCGCTTCGTCGCCTTGACTGCCCGTATTTGCCGCGATCTCTAGGGCGTCGATAACAGGCAAAAGGTCTCGCGCAAACTGCTCGTGTGCATAAGCGATGGCCTGATACTTCTCTTTTTCAAGGCGCTTGCGCAAGTTTTCAAACTCGGCATTCGCGCGAAGGTAGCGGTCTTCAAGAACGCTCACTTGCTCTTTTAGTGCCACCACTTCTTCCTCACAAGAGGGCGTTTCTAACACCTCTTGGACATTTTCTTCTTCTAGTGGTTGCTCACACACAGGCGTCTCTTCCTGTGGCGTATCGGTTGCATTTTTTTTACTCACGCATCCTCCTTTGTCATTATAAAAAACCGTTCATAGTCGGCATACAAGCCGCCCAAACAAAACACATGCGCATCTTCACCTTGGTAAATCGCTTTGTGTTTCATGGCGACGTACCCCTCTGGCACCAAATCTTCAAAAAAAAGTCCCTCGGTGAGCGCATCTGGAAATCCAGGGTCTAAAAAGAGGCGAAACATGGTCGGGTTTTCCTCAGCTTTTGCCATTTCATACACGCTCATTTCTCCTCGTTTAAACAGCACTTTTGCCTCTTTGACACGCGCTGCTTTGTCGCGTAGTTCATGCAAGCCAACCTGAGTGCCAATGCTCTCAAGGTCTTTTGGCGTTGCGCCTATGAGGCTCGTCAAAAAACGCTCCAGGGGACTTGAATACCCCAACACTATCTCTTCGCCGCCTAAAACTAACAATAAATAGCGGTTTTCAATATTCACAATCTCTTGGAGTGCTAAAGGCACCGCTGAGAGCACAAGGCAGTATAAGCCAAAGGCATCCACTGCAGGGGCAAGCTTGTCGCCAAGTTTGAGTGGTCGGTCAAAACGCAAGCGTTCTTCCCAATACTGCCTCATCGCAACATCCGTAGGCACGCGTCCCCCACTTACATGTAACTGGGTGAGTACGCCTTCTTGGGAGAGTTTTTTAAAATAGACACGAATGGTTGAGGCGGGAATGTCTCCTGGCATACGCAAGCCAAGTTCAGAAGAACCAATCGGAAGATTCTCTTCCAAATAGGCTTTGATAATGGAGTCAAGGATTAAATCGCGCTTACTTACTCGTGGCATATTAGCACTCTTCCTTTCTGATTGCTAGGTGTATTATACAGCATTGAGTGAATAGATGTCAAGAGTTTATATGCAATGCTTTAAATAAAGATTCTTTAGTCTAATAGACTCAATCTTTGGAAGGAGTGTTGCGCGGGAAGGAATTTTCAACGAAAGTTAGAAAAAAGGACTAGAGGAGGCTCTACATGTAAGCAAAAAATCCTTACATGTAAGGAGAGAGAAAAAACGAACGAAGTTTGTAAAACACACGGAGGTAAAAAGGGGTTGGCTTGGAACACAAGCAGGAGAAAAGGTCGTCAAGTCCTTGGCGCTCTTGGTTGGTTAAGCGGGTCATTCCTTTTCCTTTAGTCCTCGACGAATGCGTCGAATTAAATGCAAGGCATCTTCATCTTCTAGCTCGCACAGCAATTCAAACACAGCCTTAGCGGCTTGCGGGTCCGAGTTGCCAAGTCTCCAGTCTTGATAGGTGCGCATGGAAACCCCAAGTCGCTCGGCCATCTTTTTCTGAGAAATCTTTTTGCCAAAATGTTTCGACTCCACCGCATTGTGAAGCAAATTGAAAATGTCGCTCGTTTTCATGGTGGAGATTATAGCCTAGATTGAATTAAATACCACAAATCTTTCACTCTAAAAGTAAAATACTACCAGAATAAAGCAATAATTACAACAAAAAAAGTAAAAAAACATATCTTTCATGCAGAAAAACGTATAAAATTTTTATATTAGGCTTATATGGATAGGGAAAAAATATGAAAGAAGAAGGTAAGGGAAGGTAAAAAAAGAAGAAGGGGCGGCAAAAGGCCGCCTGAAATTATTTGTCTCGAAGTCCCAACTCAGCAATCACTGTCGTAAAAGTTGCATAATCTTTACGTTTAAGGTATTTCATGAGGCGCTTGCGCTGACCAACAAGTTTCAAAAGTCCTAAGCGTGAAGAGTGATCTTTTTTGCTTACTTTTAAGTGTTCTGTCAAATACTTGATGCGCTCAGTAATGAGTGCAATTTGAACCGCTGGAGAACCGGTATCTCCCTCTTTTTTGGCAAACTTAGCAACAATTTCTTGTTTTTTCGCCGAATCCAAAGCCATAATGACCTCCTGATTGGTAATATTTGGAGCGGTATTCTATCCAAATAAACCAAAAAACTGCTGAAGTATTTCTTAGCCTCTCTTTTCTCTCAAAACCTTACATTAGGTCGCTTCTTTAAACGAAAGTGCAGTGTAGATTTAGTACTATTATACTCTTATTTGCAGATCCACTAGGAGTCCTGATGCTATTAACCAAAGCGAGTGAATACGCCCTGCTCTCCTTGATTGCTATCTCCCAAAAAGAGACGCCACAAGATGTAGACACCCTCTCGACCCAACTGGGCATTTCTAAAAGTTTTTTGGCAAAAATCCTCCAAAGCCTTGCCAAAGAAGGCGTGCTTCGCTCCTTCAAAGGGGCGCACGGCGGGTTCTTACTTACCCCAGAAGCCAGAAAAATGACCATCAAACACATCATTGAATGTGCCGAAAAGCGCGCTATGAATGTCTTTGAATGCTCTCCCTCTCCAGGTCACTGTCCCAACAACCGTGCTGAATTTTGTAAGATTTGGCCCTTTCTTAATAAGCTCCAAACAAAAATTGATGACTTTTTAGATACCATGACGCTCAACGATATCATCAAAGATTAAAGGCAGTGTTTGGCACGTTCTAAGCGAAGTATCCTCGCTCTTATAGCTCCCTTTTTAGAACCTCTTCTTCGGGCTAAAGACCTTACTATTGTTGCTTTGATTATGGCGATTCTTGCCATCATCATTGTCCCACTCCCTAGCGGTGTGCTCGATTTCTTTTTGACCATTTCTCTTTCCCTCTCGGTGCTCATTATTCTCATTTCGCTGTACATTCCCAAGCCCACCGATCTTACAACGTTTCCAACCCTCATCCTCATCATCACCCTCTTTCGCCTCTCGCTCAACATTGCCACTACGCGGATGATTTTAAGCAAAGGTCACGAAGGTCCTGATTCGGTCAGTGATATCATCTCAAGCTTTGGAGAATTTGTCGTAGGTGGCAACTATGTCATTGGGGTGATTGTCTTTACCATTCTTGTGCTCATTAATTTCATGGTCGTTACCAAAGGCTCCACGCGCGTTGCCGAAGTGGCTGCGCGTTTTACACTAGACGCGATGCCTGGAAAGCAAATGGCCATCGATGCTGACCTAAACGCAGGGTTGATTGATGAAAAAACCGCCAGAGAACGGCGCGAATCCATCATTCAAGATGCCAACTTTTACGGCGCCATGGACGGTTCGAGTAAATTCGTCAAAGGTGACGCGGTCGCGGGTATCATCATCACTATCATTAACATCATTGGCGGGTTTTTAATCGGTGTTTTTCAAAACGACCTCGACATGGCAACCAGCGCGCAAACCTACACCATTTTAACTATCGGGGATGGCCTTGTTTCACAACTTCCCGCCCTCATCTCTGCTACCGCTACTGGCATCATCATCACACGGGCAAGCAAAGAAGAGACCAACTTTGCAGAGGGTGCCATTAACCAACTTTTTGATGAGTACAAAACCTTGCTTATTGTGGGTTTTATTTTGCTCATCTTCGCCCTTGTGCCTGGACTTCCTACCTTTTCACTGGGCTTTGTTGGGATGATTTTTCTAGGAATTGGCTACCTAATGAAGCAAACCAAAGAGGGTAATATTTCTTTTGATCTCACCAAACCTCTCCCCAAGGCCGAAGCAAAAAAAGCAGCTGAGGCGGCTAAAGAATCTGAAAAAAAAGCAACGCGGAAAAGCCCAGAAGAGATCAAAAAAGAAGAAGAAAGCGCACTACAAGATATCTTGAAACTAGAAATTCTAGAATTGGATTTAGGCTACCAGCTCATTAAGCTTGCTGACCCCAACCAGGGGGGAGATTTACTGGAACGTATCCGCAGTATGCGCCGTAAAATCGCGCAAGATTTTGGCTTTTTAATGCCACAAGTGCGCATCCGAGATAATTTACACCTTAGCCCTAATCACTACCAAATCCAACTCAAAGGTATTGACATAGGATCAGGAGAGATTTACCCTGATAAATTCCTTGCCATGGACAGTGGCCTTGTAACAGATACCGTTCAAGGGATACCTACCAAAGAGCCAGCATTTGGTCTTGATGCATTATGGATTGATCCTGAGAAGAAAGAAGATGCCATCATTAAAGGGTACACCGCTGTAGACCCCGCCACAGTCATCTCGACGCACATGAGCGAACTGGTAAAAAAACATGCCGAAGAACTGCTCACGCGCCAAGAAGTACAACATTTGGTGGACAAACTCAAACACGATTATCCTGTAGTTGTAGAAGATTGTTTGCGGGTGGCAAGTATTGGGCTTATCCAAAAAGTACTCAAAGCCTTATTGCATGAAAACATCCCCATCAAAGACTTGCTTACCATTCTTGAAGCCATCAGTGATGTGGCGGAGATTACTAAGAATGTAGATATTCTTGTTGAACAAGTGCGTGCTAAGCTTTCACGCGTTATCACCAAGCTTTACAAGGATGAAGAGGGGCGGCTAAAACTCCTCACCTTTAACGCTCCCACTGAACAACGTCTTCTTGATATGCTCAAGCAGCGCGATGGCATGCGTGATTTGATGCTTAATATCGGACAAATCAACACTCTTGTGCAAACCACCACCCAAGAGGCCCAACGCCTTTTACAGCGAGGTATTGCACCGGTTGTTATCATTGTTGATCCGCTTTTGCGCAAATCCCTTTCGGATATTTACGAGAAGTTTGGCTTGGACGTTGTGGTATTGAGCCATGCCGAAATCGACCCAAGCACCCCTTTTGAAGTCATGGGCTCCATTGAAATCGAAGGCCTATAAATGCATACATTACGAAGGAAAACCCCATGAATACTTACCATCTTTATCACCTTTCTCATACTGACCTTGATGGGTATGGGTGCCAACTTGTCACTCAGCACTATTTTGAAAATATTAGTTTTTACAACTCAAATTATGGCAAAGAAATCGAAGAACGCTTTTTGGAAATTCTTGAGGAGATGGAGAAACGCAAAGCGGCTAAAAACCTTGTTTTAATCACAGATTTAAATCTCACGGTTGAGCAATGTGAAATCCTTGAAAAAGAGCTGCAAAATGCTTCAGTAGAAGCGCGTTTACTCTTGCTTGACCACCATAAAAGCGGGCAAGATTCCTACGAAAATCACCCTTGGTATTTGCTTGATGACACGCGCTGTGCCACTAAAATCACTTATGATTTTTTTTCCGCACTTTATACACCAGATACAGCTTTGTCGCGCTTTGTGGATGTGGTAAATGCAGTGGATATTTGGCTTGACCAAGATTCCCATTTTGAACTGGGCAAAGTCGGCCTTGGACTTGTGGCAAACGCCAGAGAAATTAACCGCATTATGTTTGCCAAGCCCAATAGTCACTATCTACTCACTTTGCTTCAAAGTACCCAAGCGTATTTTGATCAACCCAGTCCCCACATCGCGTTAGATGAAGCTATTCATGGGCTCAAAAAACGCTATTTTAGAGCCGATAAGCCCGATGACACCCTTAGCAATCTTGTCTCTAGCCACATGGTAAGCTTACTGACACGCTACAAAGAACGTATGAGCATCTCCTATAAAGGCCACAAAGGAATTTTGACCTACAACATCGGCAACGTCTCTGTCGTGGGCAACGATTTTTTAGCAGCAAATCCCGATTTTGATTTTTTCATGGACGTTACTTCCCGCAAAACTGTCAGCTTTCGCTCTAGCGGCAAGATTGATGTGAGCAAAATGGCCAAGGCCCTTGCCAATGGTGGCGGTCACCCTAATGCGAGTGGAGGAATGTTAACAACTTTCAAAGATAGCTTTGTGTATGATAGGGTTCTTTCACAAGTCAAAGAAATCATCTCCAAAAACGAGGAAAAATAACATGAATGTTAAAAAAACCAACGAAGAATTAGTGCGCGCAGAATTTGAAATCGAAGAGTTGGCCATGCAACTTGCCGACATGCTGGGCGTCGCGCTCCATTTTGCGGGCGTTAAAAAAGACGACATCCCAAAAGCCGTAGATGCGTACCTTGATGGTATTGATGAATGCTTCGGGGAGGACGAGGATGGCGAGATGGGCTTTGAGGAAGTGGTGAAAGTTATCACTCATCTCCAAAACACCAAGCCCGAGCTCTTTAAATAGACCAAAGCCACCTCGCGTGGCTTTTTCTCATGAAATCTACACTAACTTCTTCTTTTTTAAAAGCCTTGTTTGCTATCATTGCGGGGCTCATTCTAGGCCTCTCGGGCGGAAAAATTCTCAGTGGCGAAGGAGCACGCACCCTTAACCAAGAAATTGAGGCTATAAAATCCTTTTTTTGGCGCTAAGCTTTCTTGGCAAGGTATGTTGCGAAATTACCCCACTTAAAGAGTGTTTCCACCTGAGCAAACCCTGCTTTTAATGCCATCTCTTTGTTTTCTTGTTCAGTGTAAGGCACAAGTACATTTTCCAGCGCTTCACGCTTTTGGGAAATTTCAAAATCACTGTAGCCTTGCTCGCGCTTAAAGTCCAAATACACTTCAATCATTGCCTTACTCAACACGGGGTCCTCGTGCACAATTTTTTCACTAAAGATAAAAACACCTCCTGCTGTAAGTGCGTCACAAACAGAAGCCACCAACAAAGCACGTTTGGGAGGGCGAATAAACTGCAAAGTGTAGTTTGCTACAATAGCCTCAGCTGAAGGAATGCAAAGTGTGGTAATATCTGCTTTTTCTAAAGTTATTTTTGCACCAAAAGCATGGGTTTTTTGTGCAGCAATTTCAAGCATTGCTTCGGCATTATCAAAGCCGTAAAGTTGCAGAGGCACTTTGGCGTATTTGTGTACCATTAAAAGAGTGTTGGCCGTGGAGCACCCCAAATCAACTACGGTGTCATTTTCTTTTAGTATGGCGCACAAAAGCCTCGCAATGAGTGCAAGATTTTCTTTGTAAAAAGGAATAGAACGCGCAGCCATGTCATCAAAAACGCTCGCTACAGATGCATCAAACTCAAACTGCTTTTCGATAGGACGTGTAAAAACAGTATCCATCATTAACCTTTATAGTGTTCTTAGTGCGCATTATACAAAAGCTTGTCTGGAATGCGCTATAATACTTCAAAGTTGGCACACTTATTACAATTTTTACGATCAGGAAACGTCATGAATAAAGACTTACAAGAACTCACCGATGACACCATCCGAGAAATCCGAAAATTAGAAATTGTTTTGCCAGAAATTTACCGCGATATTTTTTATGCCATGGCAAAAAAACGTGGCATCACCATCAATGAGGACGACAAAGAAGAAGCACTCACTTACGCTCTTGTAAAAATCCAAAAACTCTCCCAAGAAACCCAGAAATCCGCTCATGAGCTCCAAGAGCATGTCGCACAAGCCCAAGAGGCTGTTGAAAATAGAGACGACGAAGCTCTGCATACCATCCAAGATGACTTAATGGCGCTGGAGAAAAAGATTAAACGTTTGCAACATGAAATTTATCTCGATAGCCTCACGGGAATGTTTAACCGCCGTTGGCTTTTTGAAAAATTTCTAGACGACAACACCTTTACATGTAAAGGCTCTTTTGCTTTTTTAGATATTAACGATTTTAAATCCGTCAACGACTCTTACGGACACGAAACAGGAGATAAGGTGCTCCAAGTTCTCGCAAGAGTGTTGCAAAAAATGGAAAATGTAAGCGTCGTGCGTTTTGCGGGTGATGAATTTGTTATTGTAAGCATTGTGCATTCCAGCGAAAAACTCCACCAAATGCTTTCAACTGTTTACAAAAACCTCAAAAGCACACCACTTAAAACAGGGGAGCAAAAGTTTTTTGTCTCCTTTTCCTATGGAGTCAGTGATTTTGATACGGGAGACACCTTTAGCGATGTTTATATCCGCGTTGACGCCCTAATATACCAAGACAAAGCAAATCATAAAGCAGAAAAAGTGTAACAAAAACAGCTTCCTTTATCTGGGGTTGAGCGCACTTGAATCTCAATCCCATTTTTCACGCAAATCTCCTTAACGATGCTTAGCCCAATCCCAAAACCCCCGCGAATCTCATCTCCGCGAAAGTAACGCTGAAAAATAGCTTCCGTGTCCGCAATCCCCACGCCAGAATCACTGATGCACAACACGACTTTTTCCCCTTGACACAAAAGCTCAAGGTGGATACTCCCTTGGGCGGGCGTGTATTTGATGGCGTTAGAGAGGGTGTTATCTACAATCCGCTGCCACTCTTGGCGGTTAAGCAAAAGCATCACATCTGGCGTGATTGCATGGGTTACATGTAAATGTTTCATAGCAACCATGTCGGCAAAAAAATCAAGGCGCGCTAAAAGTGCTTCTGAGGCACAAAAGGATTCAAGGCGGTACTCTACCCGACGGTGCTTGATGAGGTATTCGATGTCCTCGTAGATTGTCGAAAGGGCAATCAACGCCGAATTCGCCCGCGAAATCGCTCGGTGCGGGCCGATGTGTTCGCCAAGCATTTCAAGGTTGAGGCGAATCACCCCTAGTGGCGTTTTCAGTTCATGCATGGCATCTTTGAAAAAACGGTCCATTTGGCGCGCTGCTTCTTCAAAAGGCTGAATACTCCGAGATAAAATCAACAAAGAAAAAGCAAACACAAACACCCCCACTACGCCCACAAGCATGAGGGCGTCTAGCAACACCGCTGTGTACGAAAGGGGGCGTGAAACCACTAACGAATGGGCCCCAAGGCGATTAGGAGCAAGCAACACGCGGTGGCTTAACCGGCCTTTTAGTTTTGCCGTCCCCTCCCCTAGCACCACTTCATTCTCCTTTAGTAGCGAAAATAAAGGTTTCCCGTTTTTGTCAAAAATAGCAGATTCAAACAACAAAGAGCGCGGGTACACAAAGGTTGTAGTCTCTGGCCCGATTCCATAAATCGCCCGTTGCACCTCCAGGGCGTACGCTTTAAGTTCTTGTTCTTGTTGAAGTTGCGCGTGAGAAAGCGCCAAAGAGACATACGAATACAACGGAATAGCTGTCACAAACACCATCACAAAAGTGTAAAGCAGGGCGTACCCAAGGGCGCTTTTAGTGCTTTTTTTCAATCACATACCCCTGCCCACGCACGTTCTTAATGAGCTCTTTGTGGGTCTTGTCGCGCAATTTTTTAATCGCCATGCGGATGTCGCTGTCGTTGACCTCTTGTCCATTCCACACGTATTCACGCAAAGCCTCAGGGCTTAAAATCTGGCCTAGGTTCTGGGCTAAAACACAGATGAGCTTTTGCTCGGTTTTTGTTAGCGCCACCTCCACTCCTTCGCGCTCTAGGACAAAACGCTCACAATGAAACCGCGTCGCCTCGCCTAGGGCAACCCACGCTCCCTTGGAGCTTTCAAAGCGACTCTTAAGCACCTGATTGACGCGGTATTTTAACTCTTTCATGGCAAAAGGTTTGCGCAAATAATCATTGCACCCAAGTTCGTACCCAAGGCTGAGGTTGTGGATGTCTGTCAAAGAGGTCACAAAAATCACAGGGGTTTCCATCTGGTATTCGCGAAGAACTTTGACAATCTCATACCCATCCATCCCCGGCACACGAATATCCAAAAGAAGCAGGTCGTACCGTTGGGAAAAAGCCGCATCAAGAGCCTCTTGGCCGTTGTCAAAATCATCCACCAAATACCCAAGCGACTCCAAATACTCCCGCATGGTTTCCTTGTAAGCAAAATCATCTTCTAAAAGTAAAATTTTCATTGAATCTTCACCTCAGGCAAGGACTGTTCAAGCAAAGGCGCCACAGGCAACACACCTGCTCCACTAGAGCGCACGAGAGCAAAGTTGCCTTTATTAAGTTCGTATTTATTGAGTGCGACCCCAAAAAAACCCAAAGGGGTAGCGTCCACGTTAAATAAAGGCAAAAACCCATACACCCGTTGCTTGTCCTCTAAAAACCCTTGCGAAAAAGCACGCGCGTGGGCGAATTCTTCAAGAGTCACTTCGCACGGACAGGTATCGCTAATGAGGACAAAATCCCCGATTCGGTGTTTTGAACTCTCCCATTCTGCAATCTCCAAATACGCCTTATCGAGCAACACCATCAACTCGATTCCCTTTTCCATTAACTGTTCTGAGAGGGTATCAAACCCCACAATCACTTCCACAGACCCTGCAAATTTCCCCTCAAGAAGAATAGGGGCAATGGCTTTGATATTCAAGCGTTTCCCAAGTTCAATAGAAACATGGGGCTTTAGGCTCTCTTTCACATGCACCAAACCCTTTCGAAACTCCGACAAAGGCATCCCATAAGAGTCTTTGTCCCAACTTCGCACCCATGCGTGAAGGGTTTGCGTGTGAAACTGCACTTCCATGGCGTGATAATTACCCGCCATTGCCGCCTCATCAAAATAGGCTTCCAGTGCCCTTTGCACCGCTTCGCGATCATGACGCGCGTACGCTTCTTTGATCGAAGGGCTTCGGGAGAGAAAAAGGGAGAAAGCCAAAGCTTCCCGCTTTTGAGAGTCGATGGCTTCTTGGGCATGCCACAGGGCAGATTCCACTTGTTTTTCCAAAGACTCTTGCTGGATGCTCTGGTTGATGGTATGCACCCCATACACACTAATAGCAATAGTTACTCCAAAAAGGAGGATAAGAAAGACAAGAGGGCGTAAGGTGAAAATAGCAAATCCTTAATTATTTCTTAAAACAATAAGTCAAATCTTGACACAAAGTTGACATAAATCATTTAGAATTATCGCACATCAATACTAAAAAGGAGAAAAAATGCGTCGTTTGACTCTAGGCCTCGTGCTATTTGGCCTTACATGTACACACGCTTTGGCGTTTGAGCCGTGGACACTGGCAGAACGCGGAAACCGAGGGTATAAGCAACCTTCCATTCAATGGATAGAGGGCGCTACCATCAACGAGGTGGAAAATGGCACCCTTAACTATGCCTTGCCTGCTTTTGAAGGCGACCCACTGTGGGACCCTCTCAATGCCAAGCCTATCACGCCAGACACCAAATACGGCGAAGCGGTGCAGTACGGGTACCAACTCATTGTGGCCACGTGGCGCCACATTGGCCCTGAAGTGGAAGATGTAAACATGCGTTACGCGGGTAACAACAATGCATGTAGTAGTTGCCACTTGGGTGCTGGCACCATGCAGTACTCCGCACCTTTCGTGGGCACCTACGGCAATTTTCCCCAATACCGAAACCGTGAAGATGTCTTAGGTACACTTACTTCACGCATCAATGGCTGTATGGAACGTAGCATGAATGGCTACAAGCTTCCCCCTGAGAGCAATGAAATGAAAGCCATGCAAGCGTACATGCACTGGCTAAGCCAAGGAATCCCTGTGGGTGCTAGTAAAATCAAAGGGCGCGGACTCAAGTTGGTCAACCGCCCCATGATTCGCAACAACACTGCAGATGTAGAAAATGGAGCGAAAGTCTACGAAGCCCAATGCGCAGTATGTCACGGAGAAAATGGCCAAGGGGAAAAACGGCTAGATGCTAATGGAAAGTTTGATGGTTACACCAACCCAGCACTTTGGGGAACGGACGATACTTACAACACAGGGGCTGGGATGTACCGCACTCTTAAAGCTGCGGATTTTATCTATAGTACGATGCCAAAAGGCGCAACGGGTGACGCACCCATTCTAACTGATAAAGAAGCATACGACGTAGCAGCTTTCATCAACCAAGATGCCCACTATCGTCCTGTCAAAATTAACCGTAATGTTGATTTTGGTGACCCAAAAGTGCGTGTTCCTGACCAAGATGTCATGGGATATTATGGCAAAAATGGTGAATTGATGTTTCCTGATGAGGGAATGGAGCGCATGCGCTACAAAGTTGGGCCTTACAAAGGCATCATCAAACAAAAACCAGCAAACTAAGGAGTCATCATGAAACCCCTATATACCGCTCTAATCGCACTTGCTTTGCTTGGCTTTACAGGATGTGCTACCCCTTCGACACCCAAGGCAAGCACCCTCCAAGGCACGGCAGCCAATGTCAACAAAATGGCACCTCAAAGCACTGTTATGACCCTTACCACGGAGGGCAACAATGCCACCATCGCCTTCCCAAATCTTCAAAATAACACTGGCGCTGGGTTTACTGCCACGCCATGCCATGGCACCTTTACCCTCGTAGGTTCTCACGCCAACGCCCTTACTAAGAGCGTCACGCATGTGTACCAAGGGGGCTTTATTGCGAACAACAATTGTGCGCTTTTTACCGAACAATCCTCAACAACATACACCGACGCACAAACACCGCGTTTTGCGCATCTTGAGAGTACGAAAGAAGGATGGGAGATTCGCATTAGCGAAGATTTGGCAGGGAAGTCTCTTCTCATTGTAGGACGAGTGCAATAACACCATGTCCGCGCCATTGGCGCGGACATTACCCCTTTACATGTAAAGCTTCACGTGCTTGAATAATGTCTTTTTCAATCTGCTTTTTCAATAGTTTCAAATCGCTAAAAGTTTGGTTTTCTCGCAAATGTGCCACAAAAAATAACTCTACATGATAAACACTTTCCGCCTCAGGTGCCTCCAAAAGATGGGTTTCGATGGCAAATTTTCCATCAGTACTGGTGCGCACTCCCACAAAAGAGACCGAATCTACCAAACGCCCCTCCACTAATGTGCGCGTCGCATACACCCCTTCTTTTGGGAGCAAATAATGCTTTACATGTAAATTGAGAGTAGGATACAATACTTTTTTACCAAGCCCTTGGCCTGCGATAACTGTACCAACAATCCCGTATTCACGCCCAAGAAGCCGATTAGCTAGAGCAATATTTCCCTCTCTCAGCTGGGTGCGAATGGTTGAAGAGTGTACTGAGATGCCCTCAAATAGAAATTCTTTAACAATCTCTACCTCTCCATCAAAAAGCAAAGGCAAATCATTGGCACGGTGGGCACGTTTGGCTCCAAAACAAAAATCATATCCCACAACAATCTTTCGAAGGTTTGGAAACTCTTTTTTCAAAAGCGCAATAAACTCCTCACCACTCAAGTCTTTGACTTTCAAAAAATGGTAAAACATGCACGGATATTTTGCATACTGACTTCGCTTGGTTCCTGGAGTGAGGTTGGCTTCGTCTTTATCAATCACCAAAAGCGCCCCATGCTCGCCAAGACGCGCAATGAGTTGCTGGTGCCCCAAATGCACCCCGTCAAACCCACCAATAGCAATGGCGGTGACGCTATCTTTTTTTAAATGCATAGAAGAATTCGACATTCCCCTCTTTTCCTTTTAGCTTAGACTCTTCCACATAGCATAACTCCCACCCAAATCCCGCTGCGGCTATCTCAAAACGTCGGCGTGCTTGCATGATGGCTACTCCGTCTTTTAACACCCCTTTTTTACTGCGTTTGGCTTCTTTTCCTACTTCAAACTGGGGTTTAAACAACACAACAATCATCCCGCACGCTAGGGCATCAATAGAAGGCATCAACGCTTCAACGCCCACGAACGAAACATCGCACGTCACCACTTCAAAGGGTGTTGGCGAAGAAAATTCGGTGATATTGGTCTCTTCATGCACCACAAGATTTTCGTGGGCGCGAAGGGAAACGTGCAGTTGGTCTTTGCCCACGTCCACCGCGCTTACATGTAAGGCGTTGTTTTCAAGCAAAACTTGCGTAAAACCGCCCGTACTGCTTCCCACGTCCAAGCACCGCTTGCCCGCTATTTCAAGGGGAAAATCTTCTAAAAATTTAGCCAGTTTTTCTCCCGCGCGACTCACGTAGCGCGCGTGTTCTAACACCTTTACGGTGTCTTTTTCACCCACCTCAAACGCGTGTTTTTGGACGGATTCACCATTGACAAGCACAAAACCTTCGCTGATGATTTCTTGGGCTTTGTTACGGCTTTGTGCCAAGCCTTTTTCGGCTAAATACGCATCAAGACGCATGGGATTGGCTTATTAATTCGTGTAAGGTTGTTTCTGGCATGGTTTCTACTCCTAATGTGATAGCTTTGTCTAACTTACTTCCCGCGTCTTCTCCAAAAATCACCACATCGGTTTTTTTAGAAACACTCCCCGAAACCTTGGCGCCATGGGCTTCCAAAAGGGCTTTAATGCTCTCTCTTGGCATGCGCATGCTTCCTGTTACCACCACGGTTTTACCCGTAAAATACGAAGGTATTATCTGGGTTTTTTCAGGGATTTTAGGCGCCACATGCGCCAAGAGTCCCGCCACCTTTTCGCGGTTAACGCGGGCGAATTCTAGCACACTTTGGGCCATCTCTTCCCCAAAGCCCTCCAGCACCAACAGCGCGTCATGGTTTGCTTCCAAAAACGCTTCCCCAAAAGCGTACGCGAGTTTTTTGGCCGCCACTTCCCCGATGTGCTCCATCCCAAGCCCTGCGATAAACCGCTCCAACGGCGCGCCTTTGCTCGCCTCGATGGCATCCAAAAGGTTGGTGATTTTTTTGGCTTTAAAGCCTTCTAATCCTTCTAAATCCTGAGGTGTTAACGTGTACAAATCTCCCACGGTATTAATCTTACCCATCTCAAAAAGTTGCATCACAATCCGCTCGCCCAAGCCGTCGATGTTCAAACATTTTTTGGAAGCAAAATGGATAATCGCCCCCACCACGCGCGCGGCACAGCTGAGGTTTTGGCACTTAATCAAAGCACCCTCATCCAACAGCTCACTGCCGCATTCTGGGCATTGCGTTGGGCGAAGGATAGGGGAGAGTTCACCACTACGGCGCTCGGCCAGCACTTTGGTGATTTTAGGAATCACATCCCCACTGCGAATCAAAATGACCGCGTCCCCTACCCGCAGGTCTTTGCGTTGTATTTCATCGAAGTTATGCAAGGTCGCCCGCTCTACTTTTACACCCGCTAGCATCACAGGCTCCACATTGGCCACAGGGGTTACCACGCCCGTGCGCCCTACTTGCAAATCCACGCTCAACACCCGCGTGGTTTTTTCTAAAGCGGGAAATTTAAACGCCACCATCCAGCGGGGATTTTTGACCGTATAGCCTAACTCTTCTTGGAGGCTAATCTCATCAATTTTCACGACCATCCCATCCATCATCATGGGCGAATCATAGGCGCAAAGTTCATGGTAGAGGGCCATCACTGCTTGGGTACTTTGGGTGCTCAGTGCCTTAGGGGGGCGCAAAAACCCAAAAGTGTAAATTTTTTCCATTTTTTGGCTAAGTTTTGCTTCCTGCAAGGTGTTTACACCAATACCCCACGGGTAAAACACCAATTTTCGTCCCGCCGTCACTGCCGTATCAAGCTGGCGCAAACTCCCCGCTGCTGCGTTGCGTGGATTGGCAAACAACGCCTCACCCGCCTTGGCACGCGCAGCGTTCATGCCCTCAAAATCTTCCAAAGGGATGACCACTTCGCCTCGAATCTCAATAGTGCCAAGGTGCGGGATGCGCAAGGGAATGGAGCGGATGGTTTTCACACTTTGAGTAACATTTTCCCCCTCGTTTCCGTTGCCTCTTGTGATGGCCTTGGCTAAAACCCCATCCTCATAGACCAAGTTCAAACTCGCCCCGTCAAATTTTGGCTCACAGTAAAAAGAAAACTGTTCTTTGGTCTTCTTTACACGTCCAATCCACGCTAAAAACTCTTCCTCACTAAACACATCTTCCATGCTCCACATGGGGCTTAGGTGCAGGGCTTTTTCAAACCCTTCTAGCACTTCACCACCCACGCGCAATGAGGGAGAATCTGGCGCAATGCGTTCAGGGTTTTCTTGCTCAAATGCAAGCGCACGATGGTATAAAACGTCGTACTCTTCATCACTGGCGATGGGATTGTCTAAGACATAATAGGCATGGGCCCACGCATTGAGTGTGGCGATTGTATCGAGGTAGACTTCATAGGTCATAGGGTATGCTTTGGATGGAAATTTGTTAAAAATTCTGGCGAACTAGCACGGCGCATGAGTTCGTGTTGTACGAGGGTCATTACATAGCGCCTATCGCCACCCACCACACGCCCTTTTTCTTCGCCATTACAGGCTTTACAGATAAAAAAGGTGGTTTTTTCATTGAGGTTCTTTGTGGTGCGGCAGTTTTCATCATCGAAGCTGAGCTCTCCTTTACATGTAGGGCAATAACACCACAATCCTACCACACTGCGTCCCCGCCACACCCAACGCCATATCACCCCATACAAGGTCTCTTCTTTGTAGCGTTTAAAAAGAGGTTGTTTGGCGACGATCCACCACCCCAAACCAACCCCGAACACCATAAAAGTAGCTACGACGTAAATCCATAGTGTCATAGACATCTCCCCTGCACCAAGGTCTCTTCAAGGGCTTCCATGACGCGCACCGCTTGCACGTGCTCAAACACATCATGGCACCGCACGATGCTTGCACCATTACGCACCGCCTCAAGGTGCAAAGCAAGGGTCCCGCCAAGACGCTCTTCCACTCCAGAAGGCGAGAGCGTGTTAATGAGCGACTTACGGCTCGCACCCACAAGCAAAGGGTAACCAAAACGCAAAAAATGCCCTTGGTGTTTCAATAACACCAAGTTATGCTCCACTGTTTTTCCAAATCCAATCCCCACATCCAAGATAATTTTTTCGACACCAAAGCTTTTTGCTTTTTCAATCCGCTGTTTAAAAAAACTGTCCACTTCCCCTATCACATCCTCATAATGCGGATGGTGCTGCATGGTTTTGGGGTCTCCTTGCATGTGCATGATGCACACAACAGCCCCGTACTCTCCTGCAAGTTTTGCTACCGCATCGTCTGCAAGCCCCGTGATGTCATTCACTAGCCCAAAACCATGAGAAAGTGCGTAGTCTAGACATTTTGGTGTGTAACTATCAAGGCTAAAAACCGCTTTTTCGTACAATTTGTGGGCATACACCGCGTCGATGACAGGCTTGATGCGCGCCATCTCTTCTTCTGCACTCACCCCAATACTACCAGGACGCGAGGAAACCCCGCCGATGTCAATATAGGCAGCACCTTGGGCTATCATCGTCTCAATGCGCTCTAAAGCAGTGTGCTCTTCACAGCGACTTCCTTTGAAAAAACTGTCTGCATTGAGGTTTACAATCCCCATCACCGAGGGTTTCTCCCTTGTGATGACACCCAAAGAATGTAAAAAGAGGCTGAGGTTTTTAAGTCCAAAAGGCTGCGCGCTTGCTTTGCGTGCAAGGGCTTTTACCTGTGCATTCGTTGCCATTAAAAGCGCGTCCACCGTGTGTGTTTCACAACAAATCGTTCCACGAGGTACTGCTAAATCTGCCCCCACAGAAAGGGCGTCTTGTTTTAAAATATTTGCCCCAGGCGTGCGCAAGTCTCGGAGGTAAATCAGGTTCATCGCCCCTTTTTTCTCCAAAATCTTCACCCCCTCAGGGGTAATATTCATGGTTTTCAGCAAAGCACACACATCCGTAGAGGGCGAAAGAACACAACAGGTCATGAACGCACTCTTTGGTAAATGGTGAGCAGTTGCGTCATGAGCAAATTGTGTGCTCTGGAATTTAACTCCGCCAGTTGCACCAAAACCCCAAAAAGCTCCAAATCCTGGTGGGTAAAACGCACCCCTTGCTGGGTTGCTTCTATAACAATGGTTTGCAAGAGGGTTTTTAACTCTTGGCGTTCTAAAAATTTTCGTGCCTGCACAAAGGCATAAATCTCTTTTAGTCCCAAAGAGCGAAATCGCAAAGAAGTAGTAAAAGAAAGCTTCTCTTGCACTAATGAGACAACAGGAAGCCTAGACCGAATGGTTGGCAAAAGGGAGGTCTTCGACAGCGCCCCTACTATAAAAACTGTATTGTGTGGAGGCTCTTCTAGCACTTTCAACAAAGTGTTTTGAGCATAAATATTGTAACTTTTTGCCCCAAGAGCAATAACCTTTACGGAAGCCTCTGCAACATAGGCCTCTTTAATCACCGCCTTGGCATCCTCTACTAAAAAATCATCTTTGATAAAGAGTTTTAATCTGTTTTTACTGTGTGAATGCAACAAAGAAGCCTCAAAAGCTTCCAAATCTGGCACAACAGTAATGTAGCTTGTAGGCTCACTACTCATCTTCGACACTCACCTCAGCAAAGAGGAGTGCGTCTATGGTCTTTTCCATGAGCTTATACAATTGAATGAGCTTAACATCCAATAACTCATCCGAAGAACTAAGGTAAAAACTGTTTTGCATCTGCTCATCTAAAATCCACATAAAACTTTCATCTCTTTGTTTTGCAATTTGCGATTTAAAATCGTTACTTTTACCTACATAAAACAACGTATAACCATTAGGAAAAGAGAGAGAGAGCATGTCTTCTAACAACACAATCTCCTCCCGTGAACGCAATTTGTCTAAATTTGGAAAAAATGTTTTTAACGAAACAAAAGGCAAAAGCGGACGACTGCTTGTGTTGCGGTTAATAGAGGAGACCATATAATGAGCAAACCACTCCCTCTCCTCATCTGTTACTACAATAAACGTATGTCCATTCATAAGGTTTTGGAGTCTTGAAGCAGCTAAAGGCACCCACTCCAAGCGTTTTTCCTCCATCCAGCTCATCCATGAGCCTTCTTTGCGAATGGTTTCAAGCGTCCACTTTAAAAATGCCTGCATGGGTTTATTCTTCCAGTCCGTACGCTTTGTGCAGTGCTCGAACAGCCAATTCTCCATATTTTCGGTGTACCACCATGGAAATTTTAATTTCACTCGTGCTAATCATCTCGATATTAATACCCTCGTCTGCCATTGTTTGAAACGCGCGACTTGCCACACCGCTGTGGGATTTCATACCCACACCCACAACAGAAACTTTAACAATTTCACTGTCATACTCCACTGTATTGGCAGGCTGAAGCTCGTCAATTGCCTTGCGGGCAATCCCTAGCTCATTTTCAGGAACAGTAAACCCAAGATTGGTCGTACCATCGTGCCCTACATTTTGAATAATCATGTCTACGTTAATGTTGCAATTAGCCAACGTGGTAAAAATCTCAGCCGCAATACCAGGCTTATCTGTCACTCCCCGTAGGGTAATGCGCGCTTGGTTGCGATCAAGGGCAACGCCGCTTACAAGTGGTTGTTCCATAATATTTTCTTCCTTTGTGATTAAGGTTCCAGGATTATCGTTAAAACTGCTACGTGTGACAAGGTTCACATTAAGCTTTTTGGCCAATTCAACCGAACGGTTTTGAAGCACTTTTGCTCCCAAAGATGCAAGTTCAAGCATCTCTTCGTAACTGATTTTATCAAGCTTTTTTGCTTTGGGCTCAATGCGCGGGTCTGTTGTATACACTCCATCCACATCGGTATAAATTTCACAAACATCTGCTTCTAATGCTCCTGCGACAGCCACAGCGGAAAGGTCACTTCCTCCTCTGCCTAGCGTGGAAACTTCGCCCGAAAGTGTTACACCTTGAAAGCCAGCAACAACAATCACATTGCCCGCTTTAAGGTCTTCTTTCATGCGCTTTGTATCGATGTGATCAATGCGTGCTTTTGTATGCACCTCGTCTGTAACAATGCCCGCTTGTCGTCCCGAAAAAGCAACTGCAGGACAATTTTTTTCAGTAAGCGCAATGGCAAGTAATGCACTCGTCACTCGCTCGCCCGAACTTAAAAGCATATCCATTTCTCGCTGTTTTGGGTTCTTGCTAAAATATTCCGCATATTCGATAAGCTTGTTGGTCTCGCCACTCATGGCAGAAACCACCACGACCACATCGTGTCCTTCGGCCCTTGTCTTTGCAACACGCTGGGCAACTGCTTCAATGCGCTCCAAGGTACCTACACTGGTTCCTCCGTACTTTTGCACAATCAACATTCTACAAATATCCTTCTTGTTTAAAATAGCGTAGCACCTTTTTATAAACAGGTTTTTTAAAATGGGTAATCACATCAAGCACGCGACCCACATTAATAAAAGTATAGTCAATAAACTCAGGATGGTCAGACCCTAAATTTATTTTAGCTTTTGGCTTAAGTCGTACTAAAAAATAGGTTTGGGTTTGTCCGTCATAGGGATACATCTTTTTGGCAATTTTATCGGGAAATTCATAAGAAAGCCACTCAGGATACCGCGCAATAACTTCAACATCTCTAGTTCCAATTTCTTCTTCGAGTTCTCTCAAAAGGGCTTGTTTTGGGCTTTCCCCCTTGTCAATTCCCCCTTGAGGAAATTGCCATGCCCCATCAATATCTCCCCGAAGGGCGATTAAAATGTCGCACTTGTGTGGATAATGCGGAGAAAGCACAATCGCGGCGACATTTGGACGAAATCGTTTTTTCTCTGCCATTCATTACCTTAGCGCTTTATGTGTCCATTTTTGTGGTAAAATAGTAGCCAATCTGTCATTAAAAACTACTTTTGGAAAATCATGCTTTTGTATTTACATGTACCCTTTTGTCAAACCAAGTGTCACTACTGCTCTTTTCATTCTTACATCCAGCATAACTCTCTCAAAGAGGCTTATATTAAAGCAGTCATGGTACAGTTCCAAAACGAAGCTAAACATTTTAACCTCGCTCCTGCGTCCTTGAGTTCATTTTTTATTGGCGGCGGTACGCCCTCTACTCTAACCCCTGCCCAATACGCACCATTATTTGAGATTATTTCCCCCTATTTGCATCCTGAAGCAGAAATTTCTACCGAAGCCAATCCCAACACTGCCAACCGCTCTTGGATTGAAGGTATGATTGCCTTAGGTGTTAATCGCATGAGCTTTGGTGTGCAAAGTTTTCATCAAGACAAGCTTGCTTTTTTGGGCAGAAACCACACTAACGACGAAGCGTGTCGCGCCATAGAAACAGCGGCAAGCCTTGGTGTTAACTCTGTTTCCATTGACCTTATGTACGGCACCGCCATGGACACCAAGACCTCCCTAAAAAAAGAGTTGGATTTTGCCTTTGCCCTACCCATCTCGCATCTTAGCGCTTATGCTTTAACCCTTGAAGAGGGAACACCTTTTTATAACCGCACCGAAACCCTCAACCCTTCAGAGCCTCTTGCAAGGTGGTTTGCCAAAGCAATTACACACCGTGGGTTTAAGCAATATGAAATCTCCAATTTTGGCACTGTTTTTTGCCAACACAATTTGGGGTATTGGGAACATAGGCGCTACATAGGTCTTGGATGCGGCGCGGTTGGGTACGACGGCACCGCACGCTTGTATCCCTCGCAAGAGATTCACACATACCTTAAAAAGCCCGCAACACAACGGCGCGAAGTGCTGTCCCCTCAAGAAATAATTACTGAAAAAATTTTTCTAGGGTTGCGTAGCCATATAGGTGTTGCCATGGGTCTTCTCACGCCCGAGCAGCAAGCGCGGGCTTCTCTCCTTGAAAAAGAAAAGAAGGTCTTTTTTTCTAATGATCGCGTTTATAATTGTGATTATTTTCTCTCTGACGAGCTAGCCTTATTTATCCTTTAGAAAATTACATTTTAGGCGAATTTGAGCTTTAAGTGGGTAGAATCCCCTGCGTCAGATTGCCCAAGGAAAACCTATGTTTGGAATGAGCTTTACCGAAATTCTTATCGTTGCTGTCATTGCTGTGCTCTTTTTGGGCCCAGATAAACTGCCCACAGCCCTTGTTCAAGTGGCTAAATTCTTCAAAAGCTTCAAAAGTAGCATCAACGAAGCCAAATCCACCTTTGAGCAAGAGGTAAAACTTCAAGAGCTACGCGAAGATAGCCTCAAATACAAAAAACAACTTGAGCGTGGTGCAGCTGAGGTGCGCAAAAAACTCACCTTTGAAGAGCTTGAAGAGCTCAAAGAAGCTAAAGCAAACGTTAATAAAACACTCAATGACATCAAGGAAGACCTTGATGCTAGTAGTGCTTTTGATGCCCCAAAAAAGGAAGCTGACCCAGCAGTTGCTTCAAAGCCCCCTGAAGAAAATTCAAAAGAAACCCCTAATTTAACGAAAGAGAGTAATGCCTAATGCTTGACGAACTCAAACCCCACTTGGTCGAACTTCGCAAACGCTTAGGAATTTCCGTAGCAGTTGTTTTTGTCATGTTTTTTGTCTGTTTTAGCTTTTGGGAGCCTTTACTACAGTGGATGATTGCCCCCCTTGAAGAAGTACTTCCCGCAGGCAGTTCTGTTATCTTTACCAAGGTTCAAGAGCCTTTTTTCACCGCCATTAAGGTCGCTTTTTTTGCGGGCTTCATTCTCTCTTTGCCTGTTATTTTTTGGCAGTTTTGGCTTTTTGTGGCTCCTGGGCTTTACGAACACGAAAAACACCTTGTAGTGCCTTTTGTCTTTTTTGCAACCTTAATGTTTCTTTCTGGTGCCACTTTTTGTTACTACGCTGTTATCCCCATAGGATTTGACTTTTTAATTAACTTTGGCGACGCCCTCTTTACGGCTCTTCCAAGCATCGGCGAGTATGTTGGGTTTTTTACCAAACTCTTAATTGCCTTTGGTATTGCTTTTGAAATGCCTGTTATTACCTTTTTCCTTGCTAAACTTGGTCTTGTGGATGACAAAACCCTCAAGGGCTTTTTTCGCTATGCTGTGATTTTTATTTTTATTTTCTCAGCCCTTCTTACGCCACCTGATGTTATCACACAATTTCTCATGGCTGGCCCCATGATTATTCTTTATGGCGTCTCTATTTTAATTGCAAAATCTGTCAATCCAGCCTCTGAAGACCAAGAAGAGGAAGAAGAGGATTTTGAAGAGGACGAAGAAGAAACCAAAAAAAATAAAAACACCGAAGACGAGGAAGACGAAAACGACATTGGATAAGCTTCTTCTTCAAAGCAGTTACGACTACACGCTTCCTAGCGAACTTATCGCAACTGCTCCTGTTTTTCCAAGGAACCATGCGCGACTTTTGGTTTATAACCGCACTTCAGGCACGCTTACTCATGCGCGCTTTGATAGCCTGTTTTCATTTCTTCCCTCAGAGTGCAACATTTTACTAAACAACACCAAGGTGATTAAAGCACGGCTTTTTGGCACCAAGCAAAGTGGCGGAAAAATCGAATTGTTGCTCAACTCACCACTGCCCAATGGAGCATATCGGGTTTATGTTCGCGGCAAAGTAACCTCAGGCACACAACTTTTTTTTCAAAACGGCCTAGAGGCATGCGTGGAAGAGCTTTGTGAAGATGGAACGCGCATTGTACGCTTTACATGTAAAGAGATGCCCGTCTCTCTACCCACCCTTTATGGCATTCTTGAAGAGATTGGACACATTCCTTTGCCGCCTTATATAAAGCGGGAAGATAATCAAGAAGATAATCACAACTACCAAAGCGTGTTTGCTTCTGTTCAAGGTGCTGTAGCTGCACCCACTGCTTCCTTGCATTTCACCCAAGAGATGCTAAAGACACTGCAAAAACGCCATAAAAACGCCACATTGACTTTGCATGTGGGCGCGGGGACTTTTAAGCCTGTGGAGGTCCTAGATATTCGTGATCATGTGATGCACGAAGAACAATTCCACATCCCCCAAGAAGCCAAAACCCTCATCGATACTCCCACGCCCTTGCTTGCTGTTGGTACTACAGTAACGCGCACGGTTGAGTATTACGCACGGACTAAAAAACTCCACGGAGCATGCGATTTGTTTTTACACCCTCATAATCCCCCTGTTCGCGTCACCCACCTCTTGACCAATTTTCATCTTCCAAAATCCACGCTTTTAATGTTGGTAGCAAGTTTTGTGGGATTAGAAAAAACGCTAGAACTCTACAAAGAAGCTGTAAAAGAGGGATATCGATTTTTTTCTTACGGGGATGCGATGCTCATTCTCTAAGCATCGCGTGTTTAACTGCGAATGTCCAACACGGTTCCTAGCATATCATCTTTGGTCTGAATAGAGCGTACCTGCGCATCAAAACCATTGTCAATGACAATTTGATCTGTAAGCTCTCTTTCTAAAGAAGTGGGATTTTGTGTTGGTGTTACCGAGGCAGCTACGTTTCCTTGCACGTCATTATTGAGCGACGTTTTAAGCGCCCCATAACCTTCAGTGTTAACGTTAGCAACGTTATTGGCATTGGCCGCAAGGTAAGTGGTATGTGCGGTCATGGAAGATTGATTGACTTGCATGGGATCTCCTTTGGTATGGTATACTACTCCTTGATTATTTAAACCAAGCTAAAAAATAAGCACTAACCAAGAGGTTATTTGCACAAGCTAAATAGAGGAGGTTTTCTGTGGTTGTTTACGGAATCAAGACTTGTGGAAGTGTCAAAAAAGCGTTAGGGTTTTTTAAAAATCATGCCCTTGATGTTGAGTTTATCGATGTACGACAAGAACCCATTAGTGGTGAAAAGCTTGATGCGTGGCTAAGCTACACCACCATCGACACCCTTCTTAACACCAAAGGAACAAAGTACCGCACCCTTGAACTTAAAGAGTTACATCTGGATGATGAAGCAAAGCGCGAATGGTTACTAAAGGAGCCTTTACTCATCAAGCGCCCTGTCATTGAATATGACCACGGCGTTCTTGTAGGCTACGATGAAAAAGCCTACAGCAGGCTGTTTCTGACCTAATCTTTCCTACACTGCGCCAAGTAACGCTCAAGGATAATCAAAGCAGCAAGGGAATCTATCTTTCCATCTCGCTCTTGTTTTGTAACACCTCGCATGCGCTCTTTTGCTTCCACGGAACTTCCTTGTTCGTCCACATATATCACCTCGCCCTCAAAGCCGACTAACCCTACAAAATGATGAATTCTACGCGCCATTTCCTCGCTGCTTTGTCCGTCTTTTGGAAGCCCAACCACAAGGCGCTCAACCTTCCACTTATGAGTAAGCTTTAGCACATCCATTGAGGCTTGTTCTCTGTTTTTGCGAAAAACACACGGTTGAGGAAAAACCAACGAGCCATCAAAACTCAGTGCCACGCCAATGCGTTTTAATCCCACATCAATTGCCATTACGCAGGTTTTATCCATGCACCACCACCATAAGCCCTTCAATGCTTAATCGTCCCTCTAATTCATACGCATACACCGCATTACCGAATTTTTCAAGGCACTTATCGAGGCGTGGTTCTTTAGCACAAAAGGCCAACAATGCATCATAGCCATTTTCTCTTTTTCCAAACAATCGCGCAAAAGCATCTATATCATCTATTAATTCTGCTTTTTTCTCTTTTAAAAGTCGATTAGTGCCATCGCTCTCCCCAAGACGCTGAGGCAAAACATACAAAGGCTTCCCGAGTTTTTGTGCGATTCTAGCACTATGCATCGAGCCGCTCTCCACCTCGGCTTGCGCAATAACAACAGCACAAGAAAGCCCCACCACAATACGGTTTCGCTCTACAAAACTGTGTTTCATGGCGCGCATTCCTGCAGGATATTCACTCAACACTAGCGCCTCATCCTTAATTGAGCACAACAATGCCTCATTAATTTTGGGGTAAAAAATATCAATCCCATTTGCCAACACTGCAATGGTGTTTGGGAGAGCCCCCTGATGCGCCAAGGCATCGACCCCCATAGCGCCACCGCTCACCACAATCACGCCACAAGCACTAAGGGCTTGGCACAACCGTAGTGTTGCTTGGCGCGTATAGGCATTTGGACGACGGCTTCCGACTACTGCCACCATTGGCAAATCCAGCAAACGCTCATCGCCTGCATAAAAAAGACGTTCCACTGGCCTAGAGAGCCCACTTAAGGTGACAGGGATTGTCTCAAGTGTTTTCACTGAAGTTCCCCGACATACACCACGTCTACCTCAACTAAGATATCTTTTGCAGCAGCCAAGACGCTCAATGTGTTGGCATGAGGATGACCAATAGCAATGGCTTGGCCGTTGCGTTTTGCTAGGCGAACAGCTTCTTTAAGCTGAGCACGAATAGCTTCTTTTTCATAAGAATTATCTAAAAACACATCCCTTGAGTGAATAAGCATATCGTATTTTTTGGCAAGATCTGGCGCTTTTGCATGGGGTGTAGTGCGACTATCTAGAAAAATAAGTTTTTCTTTTTTGAGAGCACTAATGAGCTTTTCCATGGAGCCAAGGTGGGCCGTAAAACGGCTGCCTGTGTGATTATTGTAATACAATGCTTTTGGAAAAAGGGTTTTGAGTTCACGAACCCACCCATGTATCTCCTCTTCCGTGTCGCCCACTTTGAGGGTTTTTTCTTCAGGTGCGTTGTGGCTTAGAGCTTCCAAAGGCAAATGCACCATATAGACAGGAAACTCTTTAGCAAGGGTGTGAGAATCAGGATGTCTAGAAGTAGGCGGAAGAATAGATGGTGTTATTTTAAAAGGAATCTCTTTGATTTTGCGCACGTGGTGCGCAAAAGAAACATCATCAATAATGATAGCTAGCTTTGGCCTGCCCGTAAATGTAGCGGGAGGTTTTTTTTCAAAAACAATTGTTTTGGAAGTTTTTTGTAAACTTTTCTCATAATCTGCAACCTCCGAAGGACGTTGTTGCACCTCTTCATAAACCGAAGTCTCTACAGGTTCTTTTTCAAGAGGTTTTTCAGGCTCAGAAGGAAGTGCTTTCAAGGGACGTTCTAGCACGGGAAGGGTTTTTTCATTGAGACGTTGGCGCTCGTTTTCAAGCATGGTTTTCATTTTCTCCATCAACGCATCACTCACTACCACTTCTTGTTTTTTAGGTACTTCTGGGGTTGTAAAAAAGCCATACATGTAAAGCCCACCAGCTACGAATGCACCAACAAAAAGCAATGAAAGCAAAAAAATAGCATACTTTTTAAAAGAGGAAGTTCTGCGCTTTGGAGAAGGTTTTTTTCGCGTACGTTTGGTCATAAAAGAGGGCTACCTTGAGGAAAAAGCGGGCTTTTGTTGTGCCCGCTTTAGGAAGTTTAGTTTTTGTCTTTATCGATAATTTTGTTGGCAGAAATCCACGGCATCATGCCACGAAGCTGTTCGCCTGTTTGCTCAATGAGTGAACGGCGCATATTGGCACGTTCTGCGTTCATGCGCGCATAACCCGCTTTGCGCTCAAGTACGAAATCTTTAGCAAATCGGCCATCTTGAATCTCTTTAAGGATTTGTTTCATAGCCTTTTTAGACTCGTCATTAATAACGCGAGGACCGCTCACGTAATCCCCATACTCAGCAGTATTGGAGATAGAATAACGCATATCAGCGATGCCACCTTGGTACATCAAATCTACGATAAGTTTAAGCTCATGCAAGCACTCAAAGTAGGCCATTTCTGGCTCATAGCCTGCTTCCACTAGGGTTTCAAAACCTGCTTGCACAAGGGCAGTTGCACCGCCACAAAGCACGGCTTGTTCGCCAAAAAGGTCTGTTTCGGTTTCGTCTTTAAAGGTTGTCTCAATAATACCTGTGCGTCCGCCGCCAATAGCGCTTGCGTAGCTCAATGCCAAATCTTTGGCATTGCCCGAAGCATCTTGGTGTACTGCGATAAGATCAGGAATCCCGCCGCCATTGACAAATTCGTTACGTACCGTATGGCCAGGTGCTTTAGGGGCTACCATGATGACATCCACGCCTTTTGGGGCTTGGATTTGGCCGTAGTGGATGTTAAACCCGTGTCCAAATGCGATGGCATTACCTTCTTTGAGGTTGGGGCGAATTTCTGCTTCAAACACGTCTGCTTGTGTCTCATCAGGCAACAAAATCATAATCACATCTGCCTCTTTGGACGCATCGGCTACGTTTTTAACCACAAAATCTTTGGCTGCTGCTTTTTTCCATGAGCTACCGCCCTCACGCAAGCCTACAATGACTTCAACACCGCTGTCGCGAAGGTTTTCTGCGTGTGCATGTCCTTGACTTCCAAACCCAATCATCGCAACTTTTTTGCTCTTGATGATACTTAAGTCGCAATCTTTGTCGTAGTACACTGTTACTGCCATGAACCTCATCCTTGTAAGTAAAATAATGGGGCAAGTGTACACAAAAAGTTCTCAAAAAGCCCTGAACCACCCAAGCCCCCATAAACAGACAAAATACCCCTACCAACACCCCTTTGTGCGTGCTAAACTTTGGTACAATATAACCCCACAAGGAGTTACCATGCTAAAAGATGTACTGTACACAGGAATCGGTGCGGCGACGCTCTTTAAAGAGCACGTAGAAGCGGAGCTTAAAAAGCTAGAAGAGCGTGGCAAGCTGGGTGCTAGTGATGCCAAAAGCGTACTCGCTTCCCTTGAAGCACGAGGCAAAGAAGAGGATGAGAAAATCAAAACCCGCCTCAAAACGCTCCTTAAAGAGGTGATTGACGAAGTGGGTATTGCCACCAAGGCGGATTTGGAAGCCCTTAAAAAGGAACTCAAATAGCCTCTTTGCGCCACTACACCCCTGCGCGCATTTGGGGTGTTTTTACCTTTTTACTCACGGTTTATTTAGCTATCAAACGGCGGCCTAGTTTTTTGGGCCTTAAACCCCTTTCGCCCAAAAAATTGGGTCAGGTTATCCAACGCCTTGGGGCGAGTTTTGTCAAACTGGCCCAAGTCCTAGCTACCCGTGCGGATTTTTTTACGCCTGAGTATTTGCATGAGCTAAAAAAACTTCACGATGAGCTTCCGCCCATGCCACAAAACGCTTTTGAGAAACTCTTTTCACGCGTGTTTACCCCTGACACCTTTGCACGCTTTGAGACCACACCCATCGCTTCGGCCTCCATCGGGCAAGTGCACAGCGCGTGGTTGCATTCGGGTGAAAAGGTTGCCGTGAAGCTCTTGCGCGAAGGTATTAAGGCGCAGGTCAAAGCGGATATTTTTATTTTAACTGCCTTTAATCGCCTCTTTCGCCCCTTGTTTTCTTCTCAAACAAAAAACTCCATCGAAGCGGTGATTCAAGAGTTTTCCAAAATGATTCTCCAAGAAGTCAGCCTCACCAACGAACTGCAAAACCTCCAAAAATTTGCCAGCACCTACAAAGATAGCGGTGTGCGTTTTCCGCACCCCCACCCGCAGTATTGCACCGATGAAGCACTGGTGATGAGCTTTGAGGAGGGTTTTCGCTTTGATGATAAAACGGCACTTTTGGCTCACAACATCGACTTCAAACCCATCATTCAAACCTTGGTAACTTTTTACGTGGAACAGATGCTCATCAAAGGCTTTTTTCACGCTGATCCTCATCCTGGGAACGTGCTTGTTAGCCCCAAAGGCGAGCTTATCTTTCTTGATTTTGGAATGGTCAAAACCGTTCCAAGCAACACGCGTATTGCTATTATTGAGCTTTTAAAAGCGGCTAACGAACAAGATTATGAGCTCTACATTAACGCGTGCAAGCGCCTAGGCACCGTGGCTTACGAAGCACCAACAGCAGAACTAGCAGAGTTTACAGCCAAAATGTTTGCCATCTTTTCCAACGACAACCTCAGTAACGAATCTATGCAGGATCTGGCTTTTCATGTCCTTGAAGGGACCCGAAATCTTCCTTTTAAACTTCCTAGTGATGCTATTTACATTTTGCGCGTCAGCGCTATTATTGAAGGCCTTGGCACCACGTACATTCCTAATTTTAATGGCGTCAAAGACATTTTGCCTCTGTTGCTTCAAAACCTCCCGCGCGCCCTTGGGGCCAAAGATTCTGTTTTAGAAACCATCATCGAGCAGGTTAAAGATTTGCCTTTTGTAGTCCAAGACACCAAGACCGCCATGAAAAAAATCGCCCAAGGCGAGGTGCGCGTAGAGCTGTCCAACGACCAACTGCATTGGCTTGGCCGCGAGGTCAAAACTTACGCCAAAGAGGCGCAAATCACCCTATGGTTAAGCCTTGGCGCTTTGGGTGTTTTACTCTATGACCCTGCCCTTTACGGGCTTGCACTTGGGCTCTTTGGGCTTGCTTTTTTACGCCTTTTATATAAGTAGGACACATGAAAGAAAATCTTTTTAGTATGCGCAAGGAATACACTTCACCCCCCTTACATGTAAAGGATTTAAACTCCGACCCTTTCGTGCAATTTCATGCGTGGTTTGAAGAGGCTAAGCCCCTTTTAGAACCCAACGCCATGACCCTTGCCACCGTAGACACCCAAGGCAAACCCACCATGCGTACGGTGTTACTGAAGTATTTTGACACAGAGGGGTTTGTCTTTTTCTCTAATTACACCAGTAAAAAAGCGCAAGACTTGGCGCACAATCCCCACGCGGCGGTGCATTTTGCGTGGTTAGGACAAGAGCGTCAAGTGGAGATTTGCGGGCGTGTGGAGAAAATCTCCCGCACTGAGTCTTTGCGCTATTTTCTCTCCAGACCCCGTGGCAGTCAGCTGGGTGCATGGGTCTCCGACCAAAGCCAAGTCATTAGCACGCGCGCCTTACTTGAAGCTAAATTTGCCCAGCTTAAAGCCAAATTTGCCAAGGGCGAAGTGCCGTTGCCTGATTTTTGGGGCGGATATAAACTTTTTCCCACCTCTTTTGAGTTTTGGCAAGGGGGCGGCGACCGTTTGCATGATCGTTTTGAGTACACCTATTATGAAAACGTGTGGCACTTAGCCCGTTTAGCACCTTAAAAAAGGAATTTTTATGTCCTGTTCAAAATGTAACGAAATCTTTTGCCTAGACGAAACCCCCGCAAACATCTTTTGGCTGTGCGAATCCGAAGAACTTTCTTCAAAAATTGAATCCTTTTTAAACGCACTAGGCTACCCTTCCCATTTTCAAAACGGGGCTTTACATGTAAAGGTAGAAAACCCCAAGGATTTCTTTGAAACCCATACCAAGGCGCTAGACGAGGCTTTTAACACTCTTGCCAAACAAGCCATCATGGTCTACATCAACGCTCCCGACGAGCCCTTTTCTTACCGCTCTGTTTTTTTGGCTAAACCCCTAGAGCGCTATGTAAACCTCATTCAAGACAGTGAATTTTTTGACATTATCAACACCGAGAGTTTAACCTCTCATTTCCAACCCATTGTCAGAGCAAACTCTCACACCATTTACGGTTACGAAGCCCTGATTCGTGGGGTCAAAAGCGATGGAAGCTTACTCTACCCCGACATGCTTTTTCACAAATCCAAGCGCAATGACCTTGATTTTAAACTCGACCGCCTGTGCCGTGAAAGCGCCCTTAAAACCGCAGCGGTTAAAAAAATTCGCCAGCACGTGTTCATCAACTTTCTTCCCACCGCCATCTACGACCCTGCGTTTTGCCTAAAATCCACCATCAAATGGGCAAATCAATTGGAATTTGACCCTAGCAAAATCGTCTTTGAAGTGGTTGAAACTGAGCTGGTTGCTGACCAAGAGCATCTCAAAACTATTTTAAAATTTTACCGCGGCCAAGGGTATAAAATCGCGCTTGATGATGTAGGCGAGGGGCATTCTAACCTCAACATGCTCATCGAACTCAAACCCGACATCATTAAGATCGATCGTAAAATCATCCAAAATATTCACACAGATTCTTTTAAACAGTCCGTCTACAAAGCCCTTGCTACGGTCGCCAAAGACCATGGCATCAAAATCTTGGCCGAGGGAGTAGAAACCCGTGAAGAGCTAGACACAGTGCAAGACATCGGAACAGATTACATACAAGGGTATTATTTTAGCAAGCCACAGGCTGAGCCCATCAGAAAGCTTTACATGTAAAGGCATTTAAGTTATTTTTGGCTAAAATCAGCCCATTGTAAACTTAATCTTAACCAAAGGCGACATCATGGATGAAACTATTTTAAAGAAAATCAAATCCCTTCCTCCGCTTGATGATACCATTCTTAAAATTCAGCGCATCTGTACCGACAAAAACAGCTCTTTGAATGATTTGGTTAAAGTAGTAGAGAGCGATCCCATGCTCACTGCCAACATCCTAAAATCCTCCAACTCACCCTTATACGGATTTAGCCGAGAAATTAAAAATATTTCCCATGCTATCTCTCTTTTTGGGATGGCAACAGTACGCGGATTTGCCCTTTCAAGCGCTATTAAACAAAGCATGAAAATTAACCTCACACCCTACAACATTACCAACGGTCGGTTTTTGGAAATCAGCACCTACCAAAGCGCGTTGATGTTTAACTGGTACACCAAAGTTGATCGCTCTTTGCTAGACATTCTCCTGCCCGCTTCTTTCTTAATGGAAGTAGGCAAAGTCGTCCTTGCTAACGTCCTTATGGACAAAAACACTTTCGAGCCTTTTTTGGCAAAAATCAAGACAATCCGAACCCTCGAAGAACTTTCAGTACTTGAGCGCGAAACCCACGGCATCACCAGTGAAGAGGTCACGGCAAAAATCTTTGAACAGTGGAACCTAGAGGCAGAGCTTGGCGAAGCTATTCGCTTCTCTAGTAACGCTAGCAACGCACCAAGTGCTATTGCACCTCTAGCGCGCCCTTTACATGTAGTTAAAACAACGGTTAACGTGTTTGACCAACTCTCCCTCACCTCCACCCAAAACGCCACTGCTCTTCTTGACACATACGGTTTTGGCCTTGAACTTTTTAATGAAGCAGCCCAAAAAGTAACCGCGTGAAATCATTTTTGCTTGCGTTGACACAGGGGGTGGATGCCGCCACCCTCACCAAAGACCAGCTTGCCCTTGTCACTGAACTTATGCATCTAAAAGCGTGTACATATACCAAAGACCACTACAAACTCGACAGTGCTTTTCGCGTGGGAAAAGTCGATGTCGCCTCCAGTGGCACGGGGTTTTTAGAAGTCTTTGAAGCAGGCTTGACGCGCAAAGATTTGATGATTGAACCCAAAGATTTGCAAGGAGCAATGCGCGGAGATTTGGTCCTTGCCAAGCGCCTTCCCATCCGCAAAGGACGCCCCAAAGCCAAGGTGGTCTACATCCTCAAACGCGCTAGCGGGGTTGCCATTGTCTACACCAAAACCATCCAAAAACAAGTCGTCGCCTTACATTTAAAAACAGGCCTTGCTTTTCCCTTGGCGGCGAGTCAAAAATCCCTCAAACAACTCCCCGAGGCTTCTGTACTAAAAATCGACACGCTAACTGGCACTATCCTAGAAGTCCTAGGCGTCTTTAGCGACCCGACGGTAGATGAAAAAATCTGCCTTGCTTCCCACAATAAAACCGAATTTTTTAGCCCCGAAGCGGAAGCTGAATCCAAAGCCCACGGCACAGCTGTAGACAAAAGCCTTTACCCTGAGCGCGTAGACATTACCCACTTGCCCTTTTGCACCATCGACCCGCCCGATGCTAAAGACTTTGATGATGCGATTTATTTTGACCAAGAAAACTGTGTCCTTTACGTAGCCATCGCTGATGTGAGTGAGTATGTTTTTCCCTTTGGCTCCACCGACAAAGAAGCCAAAGAGCGGGGATTTTCCATCTATTTTCCCCATAAATCCATCCCCATGCTGCCGCGCAGCCTAAGTGAAAACATTTGTTCTCTCAAACCCAATGAAGACAGGCTAGCCTTTTGCTTTAAAATCACACTGGATAAAACTTCTTTACATGTAAAGAGCGAAGATCTTTTTAATGGCATCATCCACTCCAAACGTCGCTTTACTTACGATGAAGTCGACCGATTTTTAGCAGGTGATTTTAGCCACCAAATCCCCGAAGATGAACCTATTCTTGAGTGGCTTTTGCCTTTAAAAGAGACGATTTTCAAAGTACGCAAAAAGCGCCTTTACGATGGGTTTGAATTTCGCAGCAACGACACCCGCATGGAAGTAGACGCCCAGCAAAACCTCGTCGCCACGCACATTGAGAGCGAAACACCCTCCCATTCGCTCATCGAAGATTGTATGCTTTTGGCTAACCAAGCCGCTGCCAAGCGCATCCAAAAAGGGATTTTCCGCAACCACGAAGCCCCCTCCTTTGAACGCGTTGAAGAGTTGCTTGTTGACCTTGAAACCATCGGCTTACATGTAAGCTTTTCTCCTGATTTGCCCAAGCTCATCGGCATCATCCAAAAACAAGCGGGAGCTCTAGGCATGCGCGAAGATGTGGACAAGCTCATCATTAAAAGCCAAAAACGCGCCTTGTACGAATCCGAATCCAAAGGCCATTTTGGCCTTGGGTTTGAGACCTACACGCACTTTACTTCGCCCATTCGCCGCTACAGCGATTTGCTTCTTCACCGGCTGCTTAAAACTGAGCTTTCCCATGATGAAAAACTCCGCCGCTACCTTTTAACCGACATCGACACCGTTTGTGAACGGGTCAGTGAACTTGAACGCGAAAGCGACAAGGTCGCCTGGGAATACATGGACAGAAAGTTCGCACGGTGGGCGGCGACACACTTAAGAGAAACCTTTAAAGCCATCATCACCGACGTCAACAAAGCGGTCATTGCGCGCCTTGATGACACCATCCAAGGGGCACGGCTGTTTATCATGGATGATGATGTGGAACTGTTAGAGCGCGTGGAAGTCATGCTCGTAGAAGTTGATTTACCCAGTGCTAGAATTTACGCGCGCGTCACCAAAAGGCTTGACCCTTAATGTACCGCCGCGACCTAGAAAACGCCCTTAGCAGAGGGAATTTACCAAAATCTCTGCTCTTGCACGGCCTATGTGATTTTCAAATTTCCCACTTTGGCAAGGCTGTTTTAAACCAATGGAATACCGCCAAAGACGACCCTTTGGTTTTTTATTTTGATGCGTATGATTTTCATTCTGCCAAGTCGCACATCTCCCAATCATCCCTTTTTGGGGACAAAAACCTTCTGGTCATCAAAACCGACAAACCCCTTCCCAAGCAAGAACTTGAAACCTTGCTTGCCCTGTGTCACAAAGATGCCAACAGCTTTTTGCTTTTAGAGTGTTATAGTGATGATGCCAAGGTTAAAACTATGGCAAAATCTTTCTCCAAGGCCCTAAGTAGTGATGTAGTGCGGTTTTTCAAACCCTCTCTTTCAGAAGCCATGGGATTCATGACACAAATAGCCAAAGCCAAAAACCTCTCCATCCAATCCTACGCCCTCAACCACCTCTACCTCACCCACAACGAAGATTTAAATTTGGCCATTAGCGAATTTGACAAGTTGGCTATTCTTGAGCGAGAAGTAACCAAAACCGACATCGATCGCCTAGTCTACGGTGCAGGAACGGTGGGCGTGGAAGAGTTTGCCTCAAAACTCTTAGACCTTAAACCCATACAAACAGATTATCAAAGTTTTGTAGAATCAGGTGCTTTTGACGAAGTACGCGTTCTTAATGCCCTTCAAAACCACGTGGTGCAATTGTCCACCTTTCACCTCTACATCAAACTTCACGGAGACTTTGACGCCAAAGAAATCTTAGGCTACCCACTCCCGCCACACCTTGCTAAAGAGCGCGCTAGCCAAAGCTTACGCTTTCCGCTTCCTTTGTACCAAGCCCTCTTAGAAGCCCTAGCCCAGGCTGAACACACCCTAAAGACAAAAACCCATTATGACAAGCCTGCTTTTTTGCTTTCAACCCTTTTACATGTACAATCCCTCATTAAAAAATTAGGAAAGTCTTAAGTTATTTTAAGATATAATCGCCGCTTACTCTTAGCCACTAAGGGTTCCTTGCTCTTGTAAAAGAGCTACATATCCACAAGGAGAACACATGCGACATTACGAATTGTTGTTTGTACTAAAGCCTACGCTTACCGAGGAAGAAGTACAACAAAAGTTAAACCTCATGAAAGAGGTTCTAGAAAAGAACGGGGCTGAGATTGCTTCCGTACTTGAAATGGGAACACGCCGCCTTGCCTACGAAGTGCAAAAGTTTGAGCGTGGCGTTTATTTTGTTGTCTACTTTACAGCCCCAACTGCGGCGATTAAAGAAGTTGAGCGCATTATCCGCATCAACGAAGAAATCATCAAATTCATGACTGTTAAATTTGAAAAGAAAAAAGAGCTTGCACACTGGGAAAAACTTGCCAATGCAGCCAAAGGTAAAAAAGAGGAAGCAACACCTGCACAAGCACCAGAAGCCGTAGCAGCTCCCGTCCAAACCGAAGAAGTTGCTCCAGAAGTCCAAGAGGCCTAATACCCCAAAGGAGAAGGCATGTTTAACAAAGTCATTTTAGCAGGAAACCTTACCCGAGACCCAGAGCTTCGCTATCTTCCTAGCGGAAGTGCGGTGTGCAATACAGCCATCGCCACCAACCGAAAGTTCAAAAGCCAAACAGGCGAACAAAAAGAAGAAGTGTGCTTTGTCGACATCACATTTTTTGGCCGTTCTGCGGAGATTGCCAACCAATACCTCAAGCGCGGATCCAAGATTCTTGTTGAGGGACGCTTAAAACTCGACCAATGGACAGATCAAAGCGGCGCCAAGCGCAGCAAACACTCTGTTTCTGTGGACTCGCTTCAGATGCTTGATAGCAAAGGACAAGCAGACCACGGCAACGACGATGCCCCTGCTTATGGTGAGCCGCGCTATTCCAATGACCAACAAAACATGCCACCACGGCAACCCCAGCAAAAAGGCTCTGGAAACACATCGTATCCAGAAATCGACATCAATGATGACGAAATTCCATTTTAGAACCATATAAAGGTAAAACCCATGGCTGAAAAACGTAAATATTCACGAAAATACTGCAAATACTGCGAAGCAAAAATTGAGTTTATCGATTACAAAGATACAAAACTTTTGAAGCACTCTCTTTCTGAGCGTTTTAAAATCATGCCACGTCGTCTAACTGGCAACTGCAAAAAACACCAAGAGATGGTAGAAGCAGCCATCAAACGCGCGCGTCACGCAGCGATTGTTCCTTACATCGTTGACCGCAAACGTGTTGTTGCTAACCCGTTCGAGATTCTATAAGTCTTACATGTAAAGGAGTTCCTTTCAAAAAGGAACTCCAACTAAGGAGAGATTTTATCCCTCCTTGGCTCCCTTTAAACCAATACTCTCTTTAAAACTTCTTCAATGCGTTCCACCGGAATAATCTCTAGCGCTTCTTTGACTTCATCGGGAATCTCCTCCAAGTCACGCTCGTAGTTTTTCTTCGGAATCAAAGCTGTGGTGATTTTGGCTTTAAAGGCCGCAATAAGTTTTTCTTTCAGCCCACCAATGGGTAGCACTTTGCCCGTTAGAGTCAACTCACCCGTCATTGCCACATCGCTGCGTACTTTTTTGTCTGAGAGAATCGAAGCAATAGCTGTTGCCATCGTAATCCCAGCGCTTGGACCGTCTTTGGGCGTTGCACCCTCGGGTACATGTAAATGCACGTCAAAGCGACGGTACATTTCACTAGCCTCTGGCAGCACGTTGTCTTCTTTTTCTTTAGTGGTTTGAGGAATGATGTCTTGAGGAATGAGTATTTTTTTCTCATCAACAAGGACTTTCACCACACTAAGGGCAATCTTCGCAGACTCTTTCATTACTTCACCTAAAGAACCCGTAATTTGCATGGCGCCTTTGCCTTGAATGCGAATAGCTTCGATTTTGAGCACATCGCCTCCTACACTTGTCCACGCCAACCCATTGACTTGACCAATACGAGACTTTTTGTCGGTTGCTTCAATCTCAAACACCCGTTTTTCAAGGTACTCTGAGATATTTTTAGTGGTGATGGAAATTTTTTCTTGGCTCGGGTTTAGAAGTAGTTGTTTGGCTGCCTTTCGAAAAATGTCCGCCAAACGACGGCGCAAATTTCGCACGCCAGATTCTCTGGTGTAATTAGCAATAATCATTTGCAAAGCCGTTTTAGCAATAGAAACCTCAATGCTTTTAAGGCCGTGTTTTTTAAGTTCTTGGGGAATGAGGTATTTTTTGGCTATCTCGTACTTTTCTTGTGGCGTGTAGGAGCTAAGGAAAATAAACTCCATACGGTCACGTAAAGGTGCAGGGATGGAGCTCACGTCATTCGCCGTAGCCACAAACACGATCTTGCTTAAATCAATGTTGAAGTTGAGATAATAATCCCTAAACTTGTTGTTTTGTTCAGGATCAAGCACTTCCAAAAGCACTGCCGTTGGGTCGCCCCTAAAACTACGCGCCACCTTATCAATCTCATCAAGCACTACCACGGGGTTCATTTGTTTAGCCTCAATCAGCCCTTGAATGATGCGTCCGGGCATCGCGCCAATATACGTGCGTCGGTGACCACGCAGCTCATTGACATCTTCAAGCCCGCCCAAAGCAATGCGTACAAGTTCGCGCTTTAGCGCCTTGGCAATAGAGTTGGCCAGTGAGGTTTTGCCCACCCCCGGAGGGCCTGCAAAACACAAGATAGCACCCTTGTTGGATTTGTCTTTGATACCGCGTTTTTCAAGGAGCTGTTTTACGGCAAAATACTCTTCAATGCGCTCTTTTGGCTTGGTAAGCGAGTGGTGGTCTATGTCTAATTGGCGTTTTACTTCGGCGATGTCTAGACGCTCTTTAGCAACAGATTCATAGGGGATGTCAATCACCCAATCAAGGTAACCTTGAATCATATTTGCATCCGCAGAATCGGGGTGCATACGGGCAAGTTTATCAACTTGTTTGCTGATTTCCTTCACCGCATCTTCACTCATAAAAGGCTTTTTGGCTTCAAGTTTTTTACGATACTCTTCAATCTCTTCTTCCCGCTGTGAATCCGTGCCAAGTTCTTGCTGAATTTGCTTAAGTTGTTCTTTTAAAAAGTACTCTTTGTTGACCTTTTCAATGCGCGAATGGACTTTGGTTTTGATCTCTCGTTGCAGTTTACTCGATTCAATCTCTTCAATCAAATAATCCACCAAAAGCAGCATACGTGCCTCTAAGCTCTCTTCTACAAAAAGCTTATATGCTTGCTCTTTCTTAAGGCGCATGGAGCTTGAAATCAGGTCACAAATGCGTCCGACTTCACTATTTTCTTCAATGGTTTTAAGTAAATCAGGTGGGAAATAATTACTCACACCCGCAAGCACGCGCACTTTTTCGCGCATGATGGACAAAATCGCGTCAATCTTGTTTTCATTTTCGCGGGTCGTATGCAATACTTCCACCATAGCCCTAAGGGGTTTTACACCAAGTTCTTCGCTGATGCGGCCCTTTGTCATTCCCTGAAAAAGCACTTTAACCCTGCCATCAGGCAAAGCAACCTTACGCATAATAGAACCAATGACGCCCGCTTTGTACATGGAATCAAAATCGCGGGTGCCCTCTTCACCAGGCTTTGCCGAAGCTACCAGCACAAGCGAATTGTGCTCAAGTGCGGCATTGGCTGCGGCAATATTTTCTTCATCGCTTAAAAAAAGTGGTGAAATCATAAACGGGTATAAAAACAAATCATCTTCGACGATAATAGGAAGTGCGGCTGGAAACGCACTGTAATCACTAAGTTGCAAAATCTTCCCTCCTTCTAGGGGTTATTCAAAAAGTGCACGGTACCACGGCAATGTTGGCTTAATCATGTTTGCATCTTTAAGCGGTGATGTTTGAAGTTTTTCTTCATAAATAGCTGCCGAGTCATCTTTGCCTGTACGTTTATACAATGAGGCGATTTCTTGTTTTAAATAATACTCGCCCAACTCCATCTTGGTTAAAATTGTTTCCACCATAGGGCGGTAAGCGGAATTTGGATACCGCCGTACAAACTCTTTTGTCTCCTCAATGGTGTCAAGCAAAAGCTGTTGGTTGCGATTGGGGTAGGCAAAAGAAGCGAAGTTGGCTTTGATTTTTAAAAATCTTGCGTACTCCACCTTGGTAGGATTGCCGTAGCGTTTAATGTATTCATCTAGGTAAAAATTGGCCAACAAGTATTGCTCATCTTCAATGTGCGCATGGGCCAAAACAAGCATAGCTTGCTCTAGTAATGGTGAGGCGATGTGCTCACTCGCCATGGATGTATAGTGCAAATCGGCAGCTTCTAAATCTCTGTCTTTAATGTCTTTGATAATTTGCTCATACCAAAATGCCGCGGGCTGATTAAACAACTCCTCTTGCTTGCTAGCGCACCCTGCCAAAAGCGAGGCTACAAGTAATGAAGAGGCAAAAAAACGAAGGTGACGCATGGTACTCCTTGTGTGAAGCTTTCTGGCACTAATGCAACAAGTCACTAGGCGGTTCTTGCTTTTCTTAAAGAGGGTATTGTAGTCTTTTTTATGTTATCTACAGTTTAAACCTTTTTGAGCGATATAAAATAGAGTTTTAAACTCTACAGTGCTACAATGATATAAAACTTCCCCCCCCAAAGGACACGCATGGTCTTTACTGTGAAAAGCCCAATTCCCGGCTTTGCGCACATCACGACAATGGAGCTCGTAAAAATTGATGATTTTTTCATGCGCCTTGAAAGCAAAGATGACGCTACTTCGTTTACATTGCTCAATCCCTATATGTTGCGCGAGTACGCCTTTGAGATTCCTCCTTATTATAAATCACTGCTTGAAATCACCGACGAATCCAAGATTATGGTCTTTAACATCATGATTATTGCCAATCCCATTGAGAACTCTTCAGTGAACTTCATTGCGCCTTTGGTGTTTAACGCTGAGAGCATGACGATGGCGCAGATTCTTTTGGATTCAGACAAGCATCCCGACCTTGGCATTTCTCAAAGTATTGGAAGCTTTTTACAAGAGGAAGAAGCGTGAAACTTACTTTTATCGGCAATGGCGCCATGGCAAAAGCCATGATAGCAGGCCTTGTCAATACACATCAAATCGAAGTTCTTGGCAAAGATATGGTCAAGCTTCGCGCGCTTAATGATGCTTTTGGTGGCAAACTCTCCTTAGGATTACTCCAAGAGGGCGTGGATGTGACGGGCAAAACACTTCTTTTGTGTGTCAAACCCCACGCTCTAGGAGCCGTTTCTTCTTATGTCCAAGGTGAAGCCCACGGGCTCATCAGCGTGCTTGCGGGCACATCCTTAAAGGCGCTCCAAGAAGCCTTTACATGTAAACATCTCATCCGCGCCATGCCAAATCTCGCCGCCGCACATGGCGCTTCCATGACACTTTTAACAGGCGATAATGACTTTAGGGAAACTTCCGAAGCAATCTTAAAAAGCATTGGTAAAACCCATTGGCTAGGCACTGAAAAAGAGTTCGACATCGCCATGGCGCTCACTGGAAGTGGCCCTGCTTTTTTAGCCCTTGTAGCCGAAGCCTTGTGCGATGGCGTGGTGCGCGAAGGGCTCAAGCGTGAAGATGCCACTTTTTTAGCGCGTGGTCTTTTTGAGGGCTTTGCGCCACTACTTCAAGCCAACCATCCTGCCCTCATCAAAGAAGCTGTCATGAGCCCTGGGGGTGTCACTGCCGCAGGGCTAGGTGCCTTAGAAGATTGTAAGGCAAGAAGTGCCTTTATGTTAGCAATAAAAAAAACATATGAGAAAACACTAAAATAACAAGCAAAGAAATAAAGAAATTTCGCTAAACTAGTACCTACATTCTTTTTACTTTAAGGAGTCGGTTATGTTGCGCCCCTTAATAGTGTTTGCTCTTCTTGTGAGCATTGCTTTTGCTGACACCGAAACCAACAATAACTGCTCAGAAGTTGAGTTAATTTCAGAACTTCACAATATATCGATTGCAAAAACCCACGAGGAAACAGGAACGGTGTATCAGGGATCTGATACTTATGATTATTATTATTTCCAATCCCAGTTACCTGCTGAAATTTCAGTTTCAATCTACGGAAACAAAACAAACTACTCATTTTTCATTGGAACACAGTGCGACGGAGGATCAATATACACAAACACTTCCGACAGCAATACAAAAAACGCAGGTACTTTTGAGGTTGGAGCTGGAGATTTTATCTATTTGAAAATCCAAAGAAGATACAACACCCTAATGAGTTACAATCTCACAATCAATTACACGCCAATCGTACCAAAACTTTCTGTTTCAAATGCTTCGATAAACGAAGGAAATCACGGCTGGTATACAAAAAAAATTCCAGTCACACTTAGCGCTGCGCACAATCAGACCGTAACGGTTCACTACGAAACCTTTGATGGCACAGCCACTTTGACAGGGAATGACTACAAAGCAGCCACAGGGGTGCTTACTTTTTTACCTGGCGAAACCACACGTATGATTCCCCTTGAAATCAATGGAGACACTATCCAAGAACCTGATGAGTCCTTTAAAGTTATTCTTTCCAATCCCTCAAGCAATGCTTCCATCTCAGACGGAATAGCCACTATCACGCTACTTAATGACGATGGCCATGTTGTGCAAAACAATTTACGCGATTTTCTCATTCGCAACCCAGTAACCACACGCAATATTAGAGGCAACCTTGCCATGATTGGCAACTCTGTATTGTGTCCTAAAAACAACACTGGGGCTTGTATTTCTGATTCCAATACTGCCAATAATGGCCTCGATTTAAAATTCATCAATACAGATAATTTTAATGGCACTTACAAAAACTCATCCAGAGCACAACTAGCCATCCCTAATAATGCCACCATTAAATGGGCAGGCCTTTACACGCAAGGATACATACAAGGCATTACCAATACTACTACCATCACCAACACCCTAACCAACACCCCTACGAGGCTAACCATTCCCTCCCTTGGAAATATTAATCTCACACCTTCGATTTCCAACATCTTTGCCAATGGATGGAGTGGCTATAGCTACGGGTCCTTTAGTGAGATCAGCCAACTTGTTGGCAAAAAAGGTTCCGAAGTGAACGGTTGGATTGCAGCTGCCAATATTATTGCTCATGAAGGAACAGACAGTAGTGGACTTGGCAATTATGGGGCATGGTCATTGGTTGTGGTTTACGAAGATGACTCCCTTTCCTTGAAAAATATTTCTGTATTTGATGGCTATCGCGCCGTCTACAACGCCACGGGGTATACTACTGTAGATATTGCTATAGATGGATTTTTGACACCAACAAGTGGTGAAATAAGCTCTTCTTTGGCTATTTTTGCCGGAGAAGGAGATAAAAATATCGAGGGCGACAGACTCTATCTGGATGGAGATGAGATTAGCATTGTCAACCAAAACGCGTTTAATTCATCCATTACTGGCGTAGTTAGAAGCCCTAACCTGATTAACAATCAAGGGATTGATATCCAAAACCATGATGTTAGTAGTATTATTAAAAATGGCCAACAAAGTGCTACCATTCGCCTAACCTCAACCCAAGACAAATACTTTCCCAGTGTTGTAGCCTTTGCGACCGAATTATACGAGCCAAGAGTATGTTACGCACAAACCCTTCTAGATGAAAATGGAAATGAAATTAGCACATTATCCCTTGGCGATACCATCACTATTGCAACATGGATCTCCAATATGAAAAAAGATGCAGAGGACTCTAATCTTGAAACTGCCGATAAAGTTGAAATTACTCTTGAGCTTGATTCTGAAAACCTAGAATATATCCCTGAAAGCATCACAATCCAAAATATTAATGAGTCAAGTTATTTTTCCAAAACTGATACAAAAGATGCAGATACTGCTGAATTTTTCTTTGATACCAACACATCCAAATGGCGCGTTGGTATTGGTGCAAGCGGAACAGACGGGGGACGGCTACTGCCAAACGAAGACAACAACCCTGGCCAAAAAACCTACGCAACATTTCAAGCAAAAATCACACAATCTGGCGATATTTCCATCAATAACCTCTACAAAGTTTCCTATGAAAATAGCTTGCTTGGTGTTCGATTCGGTGATGAGTCGCCCTTAAATATTGGCATCTGTACAGATTTTGACACCACCCTAAACGTCAGTGCGCCCTTGGGTGCTTTTAATGTGGTGCATGCAGGCTTTAATCAAGGAAGTAATAGTACCGATGGGGCTGCTGAAGAAAATGCTCTTTATACTCAAATAGCAGGACAAGCCTTTGATGTCACCGTCTTAGCGCTTGGGAGCGATTTTAGCTCAATTCAACCCTACACAGGAACTGTTCAGGTGAGTATTATTGAAAACCCAGGTTATGTTGCAGGGGCCGGTGGCACTAATCAAGCGCTATGTGACAATGCACTGCCATTGTCCACAAAGTCCATTTCTTTTGATAATGAAACCCAAAAAAACTTGTCTTTTTCCTACCCTAATGCACACATTGGTCTTGGATTTAAAGTCAGCTTTGGAGAAGGGGCTTCTTTACAACATGTTTGCTCCCGAGACCCTGGCGGTTTTGCTGTGCGACCCGCCTCTTATGTTTATCAAACCGAATCTGATCTCATTGGAGCCAACACATACACCCTGCAAATTACTTCACAAAACATAGACGAAAGCACCTCAACAACAAATTACAACCAAACAAGTAGCAACATTGACGCAAGTATGCACCTCGTAACTCCCGCAGGATGCGGGCTAGCGCCATGGAACGAAAGCATGTCTCTTAGTGGAGGATTTAGTCTTGGCGTAATGAATTACAATTTTTTTACTTATTCAAATGTTGGTGATGTTAGGGTTGAGTTTAAAGATACAAAGTGGACCAGCGTAGACCAAGGAAGTTCAAACGGAAAGGGTTATGACGACTGCATTGTTGACAGCCATAGCAACACACCCACTGGCGGAAAAATCGGATGTAATATTTACAAAGAAGAGGTATTTTCTTTTGTGGCTAAAAGTTTTCAAAATACCGCCTCTTTTATTAACGGGGAACCTTTTTACTACACTTCTGGAGGTAACGGTGTTAGTCCAACGCTTAATATCAACACCCAAGCTATTTTAGGCGACAACACTATTGCTACAAATTACACGCAAAGTTGTTTTGCAAAAAACATAACCACCAACTTAACCCTTAATAATGCGCCTCAAGAACGCAAAGATACAATTGCGTATCTTCCTGATAACAACACCCTTATAGCAAACAATGAAAATGTAGCCATTTCGACGCTTGAAGACGAATTCAACGCAGGCATGGCTGATGTTCGTGTTCTTTTTAACTTTACCCGCCAAACAAACACCGCCCATGAGCCTTTTCATGTTTTTTTAGATGACTTCAACATAACTTCAACCACAGACACTAACGGCCTATCGGGAATCGATTTTGACCGTACAATCAACATGGACAATAATGCTACTTTTTATTACGGACGTGTTCATGCGCCCGATTACCGCTTTGGTGGCAAAAGTGGCACAGCAAGGGTTTATTATGAGGTCTATTGCAAGGATTGCAATACAACAGAATTTAACGCTTTGGGAAACCAAAGCCCCGACACACTCTATTGGCACCAAAACACCCTGCATGATGCCACGCTCTACGGAAGTGTGGGCTCTTTTATCTCCTTGGGAGATGTGAGGTTTGGAAGTGCAAATTATGGGGCCGCTACAACAACAACAGCAACAGCAGCCATTGCAAGCGGGGTGGAAGTGCAGATTCTTACTACAAACCAAGCTCCCTACACCGATCGCATTCGACTCGCCCCTTCTTCTTGGCTTGTTTACAACCCCTTTAACCCAGCAGCCACGACTACTGATTTTACAGTTGAATTCTACGGAGCTGGCGCATGGGCAGGAGAAGGGTCTGTGCACAAAACCGAAGAAGGAGAAATCGGAACACATGCACATACTACCGATCAAAATACAACAATCAAACGAAACAACCGCAGGATAAACTGGTAATGCGCACAGGCTTTTCGATGATTGAACTAATTGTCTCTATCGTAGTCATGGGTATTGTTGTGGCAACACTGCCCATGATATTGCTCCAAACCCAAAACAATCTCACTTTCGCCATGCAACAAGAGGCCATCATGTCTACCAAGTCTAAAATTGGTTATATTTTGGCTTACGACTGGGATGCAAACTCCTATGAGAGCACAAGTGGTTTTACAAGGGTACTCAACACCGATGGCACTGCAGCCAATAACGCATTTGACAGAGTCGTCTCTATGCGCCGTGTTGGACACATTGAGGCAGACGGTAGACAGCGCTTGAGAGATGACCTTGCTGCGCCTACACCAAAAGGGAACTTTGCCACCAATTCAAATTTAGCCACAGGCTTTCCAGATATTGATGATTTTGACAGTGTTGTAGAAGCAACTATCATCACAGCGGAAGATTATGATATGGTCCTTCCTATTACACTTACACCAACTATTGAATACGTCACAGACAACCCTGCTGCGGGGAATTACAATGCCAAAACACTTACTTTTACCTTTACAACAGGATCAGCGGGAGGTGTGACTAATATCAAAATGATTCAAATGCACACCACAGGAACAAACATTGACCTCACCTTACGCGCCTATGCTAGCAACATCGGCGAAAGCCGTCCGCTGGAGCGCGCATGGTAAAACGCAAAGGTTTTACACTCCTTGAACTTGTGATGGTCATTGTTGTTTTTGGCATTGTTGCCTCTATTGGGGCTGATATTATTAGTTCCATGTATAAAAACTACCTTCGTACCCGCACCATTAACCGTTTGCAAACTCAGACCGAAATCACCCTTGAGCAAATTGCAAAACGCTTACAATACCGCATCAAAGAGAGTGTCGTTGTAAGAAAACCAGGAGTGAGCGTTTTATCATTGGCAAACGACAATGTTGACAACAATTTCACTATCATGGAGTGGATTGCCTATAGCAATGAAAGTTTTCTAGGTGCGACACCCAATTGGACGGGGCTTGTTGACATCGAAAACCCAAACACCAACAAGGGAGCAGCTACACTGGTAAGTCCAGGCAGTGATTTTACAATAACTGGATTACTCATGGATGCACTTACTAATCAAAAAGTTGATCTCACTGCTGGCAAAGAAGCTGCACTTGTGTTTAAAAAATCCTCCAATACTGCAGACTTTGGTTGGGGCGTTAACGCCAACACGGATGGCACTAATGCGTTAAAAGTAAGACAAGGGGCAAACCAAGACTCTCTTATTATCACCTCCGCTCTCCCAGATCAAATCTACGAGCACTATTACCTTGCCCATACGGCCTATGCTCTTATCCCCGAAGGAAGCCCGAATGATTTTAATCTCACCTTGCGATACAATTATCAACCATGGCTTAATGAATTTTACAGCAATGGCAGCACTGCCCTTATGGCTCAAAATGTCAGACTTTTTCGCTTCCGCCAAGATGCCAACCTTGTCCGAATAAAACTCTGCTTACATGATGCCAATCAAACAGGTGTCGGCGATTTTATCGTTACATGTAAAGAAAAGGTGGTCTTTTGATGCGATCTGGGTTTAGCATGATTACAGCAATTATCTTCATTGTTTTAGTGGCTACTTTAGGCATGCTGGCACTTTCGCTTTCCACCCAAACCACCAAGCAAACCACCGATTTATTTTTGCGCGAACAAGCCGAACTCTTAGCCCAAAGTGCTACAGAGTTTGCTCTTTTGGCTTTTTCTGGTCATGATATTAACGCCACCAACGGATGTCTACAGGAAATCAATGCCCAATACCCAGAAGCTGGCATCAATGCTCTATTTGACATTAACATCACGCTTCGCTACCTTGGGCGCGGTCTCCCGTGTGATGCTGGGTTTATTATTGACAATAATATCACGACCAATGATTCTAATCTTACTCTCATCATCGACACGGTTGTAACCTCCAGTGCCGCTACCGAACCCATTCGTTTTCACCGTCGCACCCTGCAAAAACCCTAAAAAATATACCAGACTCTTTTTCTCCTATCCCTTTAAGAATGGCTATGTTATAATGCGCAAAAGTCCCCAAAAATGGGGTTAGGAAAGGAGTTACCATGAACACTAGTATTGTTGGAAAACAATTCGAACTCACCGAAGCTATTAAAGGCTACATCGAAGGTGGATTTGATTCTTTAAGCAAATACAGCTTAGACATCATCTCTGCACGCGCCGTCATCACTGCGGATGAGAAAAAAGGAAGAAAAGGCTTTGGGGTTGAACTGATTATCAATCTTGCACACATGGACACTGTTGTCATCAAACAAAAAGAAAAAGACCTCTACGCTGCAGTTGATTTAGCGGTTGAGCGGGCCAAAAAAGTGCTTCGCCGACACCATGACAAAGTCACAGCACACCGCACCAAAACCGAAGAGACACCTTCTGTAAAAGAAGTGGCTGAAAAAATCGATGGCGTAGATGAGATTGTTCCCATGGAACTAGACTTGTACAAACCCATGGAAATCGAAGAAGCGCTTGAAAAACTCAAAGAAAGCGGACGACAGTTTCTTGTTTTTAACGACCAAGAAGCAAAACTGCGCGTCCTTTACAAGCGCACAGACGAAAAATTTGGCTTGTATTAGCCACTTGTAGGGGTTTAGGCCCCTACCCTCTCTTTTATCTCCTCCAAAATCCCTCTATCTTGTCCCATGTCAAACCACTCAAATTGGTCTCCGTGTTGCACGTCGCCACTCAAAACGTCCCCACTTCGGCGGTACTTTAGATCAAGTTCTGCTATCTCAAATCCATCCAACGTGCGCGTAAAATCTTCCAAGCGTTTTGACGCTTCTTTATAGGTAAATAAAAAACAATACCCTTCCAGACCCGTGCGACTCACACGACCCCGCAACTGATGTAGTGAGGCTAGCCCCAAATGTTCTGCCCCCACAATCACTACCGTAGAAAGTTTGGGCAACGAAATACCCACTTCCACCACCGTAGTCGCAAGCAAGATGTCCCCCTCTTTGGCAAAATGGGCCAATACCGCTTCTTTGTCTTTGTCCTTTCCATGGGTCACAAATACTCCCTCAAAGCGCTTTTCCCAAAACGCTCGCCCCTCTTCTAGGGATTGGTACGCGTGAATTTCACTCTCTTGGGTCAAAGGGTAGATGATAGCCACTTGGTGTCCCAAAGCCACCTCTTTTTCGATGTGTTCTAACAACTGCTTGAAGTCTGCTTTTCCAATGAGCGAGGTCGTAATTTTTTTAACAAAAGGCATCTGTTTGATAAACGAATAATCTACCAATGTCGCATTCATCATGCTCAGCGTGCGGGGAATGGGCGTAGCTGTAAACTGCAAAAAATGCGGATGCGCCCCTTCTCTTCTGGTAAGTTTTTTGATGCCCTCACGCTGTTTGGTGCCAAAGCGGTGTTGTTCGTCCACCATCACCAAATCGCATTGAGGCAAGGGTTCAAACAACAACGCATGGGTGCCAATGATGCAATCCGCTTGTGCCAACGTGCCCTCTTTAGTCGCGCTTGTCACAAGGGCGAGGTGCATGTGTGGCGGAAGAAATCGTTGGGCTTCTTTAAAAATCTGCACGGCTAAAATCGTTGTAGGCACCATCAAAAGAGATTTTTTAGGGTAGGCCATCACCATGGAAGCTAAAATCACCATCGTTTTTCCACACCCCACGTCGCCCATGATGACACGTTTAGCCGCGTGTTCTTTCACAAAATCCTCGCGTATCTCCCCAATCACCCGTCTTTGGTCGTCCGTAAGAACAAAAGGGAGGCTTTTCACAAAGGGGTCGACGGGTGAGTTTAGCGTGGCCGAAGCCTTAAAATAACGCTTTTTTTTGAGGAGTTTTTGAAGATGATTGAGCACTTCCACGCGTTTTAGCACCGGCACCACGTGTTCTAAAAAGTACGGCTTTTTTCGCATCCTAATAGCTTCTTGGGTTGCTCCATGCAATGCTGTTAACACCCCCGCTTCATGGGCGTTTAGTCCCGCTTCCATGAGCTTGTCTTTGTGTACGTACGCACTTACCAGTGCTATCATCCGCGCATTTTGCAAGGGGGTTTTGTAGCGAGGCACCACGACACCTACGACCCGAATGACTTTGGGTTGTACCAATTGCCACACGCCAAAACTAAACTCCGCTTTGGCACTCACGTAGCACGTTTGCCCCTCTTTAAACAAGGCAAAATGAAAGGGTTTTGGGTTAAAAATAACCCCGCGCACTTCCTTTTGCCACGTTTCGCACCATGCCTTTACATGTAAGGTTTTCGCATGGCGCGCCAACCCTTTACATGTAAGGCTTACGATCACGTCACCTAACATTGGTGTTTGTGTGAGGCAGTGGTTGTCGTGATGATGAGGAAGGTAAAGGGCGAGGTCTAAAAGGGAGGTGACGCCAAGTTTTGAAAAATCCTTGGCGTCTTTGGGATTACTGGGCTGCATCCACGTTGGTCACAACCGCGAAACTAAGCTGCGCAATCTCTGCATGGGAAGCGATAAAAGCATTAAGTTCTTCCAAACTTAGGGTTTCTATTTTCTGGAGTTGTTCTTTAGAATAGCCAAGAGCGAACCCACGGTAGTACTCAAAAAAGGCGCGGGAGAGGCGTTGCGAAAGGGTTTCGGTGCGCAAAGGTTCGGAGCCTAGTAAAAAGCGTTTGGCTTGGGCAAGCTCTTCTTCGCTAACGCCTCCTTTAACGAAATCTTCGACCACGCTACGCACAAGCACCATGGCTTCGTCTTTGTTTTCGTTCTTGGTTTGCAAATGGCCTGTAAATTTACTCGAAGAACGGTTAATGCTAATCTTTCCATAGGCCGAATACGCAAGCCCGCGTTTGACGCGAATCTCCTCCATGAGCCGACTGCCAAAACCGCTTTCTCCCAAGATAAACGCGGCAACCCGCGCTTTGTGAGAGTCTGCATCGCCACTTTGCATGTAAAAAGGGGCGCCAAAGTAGATGTACGCTTGCTCGCTTGGTTTTTGCAGCACGGACACTTTGGGTGTTTTGGTTACTTGGGCGTAAGGTAAAGGACGTTTTGTGCCAACCTCCAATGTCGCTAACACGTTTTTGGCATATGCTTTGGCTTCCTCTTGGCTTAAATCTCCTCCGATAACCACGATGGCATTGGATAAATCCATATGCGTGCGAAAAAAGGCTTCCACTTCCTTAAGACCCAAAGCCTTAATGGAGGCACTCGTCCCAAGCCCAGGATGCGCCAAAGGCGTGCCCTCAAACATGAGTTCGCGCAAGGCCGTTGTGGCCACATAGTCAAAATCACTGGCGCGTCTGGAGATGCTTCCAAGAGTCATCAAGCGAACTTTTTCTACGCTTTCTTTGGTAAAGTTTGGCTCTTGGAGCAAAGCATTTAAGTGCACAATGCCCTCATCAAACGCTTCTTTTAGGGCGCCTAGTTCAAACACGAGTGTTTCCGTACCTGCATTGGCCGAGAGGGTGATGGCACGCTGTTCGAGTTTTTTAGCAAACCCAACTGCACCCAGAGTTTTAGTGCCCTCCCCCAACACACTTGCCACAAACCGCGCAAGACCAGGCGTGTTGCCATCTTCAATGCTTCCAGCCACTTGCATTACCAATTGTAACGAGACAATCGGCAAGGTGGTGCTTTGTTCAAAAACTACAGGGACTTCAACCCCTTTGACGTTTACATGTAAGAGTTCTTGGCTCAAAAGTGCTCCTTGTATCACCAACAAAGTGGCAATACTTTTTTTAAGAAAAGGTTTCAAGAATTTCATAGGCAGTGTTTCGCTTTGCGGGAATTTCACCCACATCGCTAATGAGGCGAATCATTTCGCCCTGATTCATTTGGTTGGTCACACCCGCGGCTGCGACGACATTTTCTTCCATCATCGTACTGCCCAAATCATTTGCGCCAAAGAGCAATGCCAGTTGCCCCACATAGCTTCCTTGTGTCACCCACGAACTTTGGATGTTGGGAAAATTGTCTAGGTACAGCCGACTCACCGCCAAAAGGCGCAAGTAGCGGTTGGGGGATTGTTTTTTAAGCTCGGGAAATTCCGCCAAGAGTTTGGTGTTTTTACCCTGAAAACTCCACATGATAAAGGCGCGAAACCCCTGCGTTTCATCTTGCAAATCCCGAATCATCTCCCAGTGCTTCACAATCTCCTCATCGGTTTCCACTGTGCCAAACATCATCGTTGCGGTGGATTTCATGCCAATCTTGTGGGCTTGACGGTGAATGTCAATCCACTGGGCGCTGTCAAGTTTTTTAGGCGCAACAATATCCCGCACACGGTCGCTTAATATCTCAGCTCCCGCTCCAGGAATGGAAAACAAACCCTTTACATGTAAGCGTTCTAGCACTTCACGGGTGCTAATTTTAGAGATTTTGGCGATGTAATCAATCTCTATGGCCGAAAATCCGTGGATGGTGATTTGCGGATAATGGGTGCTTATCCACTCCACCAACCCTTCGTACCATTCGATTTTAAGCTTCGGGTGCACGCCCCCTTGGAACAAAATCTGTGTCCCACCGATGGCTAAAAGCTCTTCGATTTTTTGGCCGATTTCTTCGAAGCTTAACACATACGCGTCTTCTTCTTTAGCATGGCGGTAAAAGGCGCAAAATTTACAATCCACCCAACACACATTGGTGTAGTTGATGTTACGGTCTACGACAAAGGTGGTGATTTTTTTGGGATGAAGGGCGCGTTTTCGCTCTAAAGCCATTTGACCAAGCTCGGTCAAATCGGCTTCACGGATGAGGCGCAAGGCCTCTTCGTTGGTCATTCGCTGCATGTTTCTCTTTCATTTTTTGGTGTATTATACCGACTAAAGGTTAAACGCACGTCAAACAAAAGCCCTATTTTAGGCTTCGCGTTGTTGTTTTAGCCAATTGTAAATGGTGGCGCGCGACACGGCAAGTACGCCACACACATACCCTACTGCGTTGCGAATAGCAAAGGTGCCCTGAGCCTCCAAAGAGACCACGAGTTCTCGCTTTTCGTTTGCACTTAACCCCTGAAGGGACACATTGCGTTCACTCAAAAACTGCGCAATGAGCTCATCGGTGTGCTCTTTCCAGTTTTGGGAAAAAAACGCACCCGGGCTAGGCACAGGCTGAACACAGCCAACGATGCTTTTTAGGGACTCCATCAAGGCTTTGGCAGGAGTAATGTCGTAATTAATGCACAGCATTCCAACGGGCTTTTCTTGCGCATCTTTAAGCATCACAGTCACCGCTTTTGCCGACTTTCCCTCTTCTAAATTTTTATCATAAGGCCCCACCCAATCGCCATTTTCTGGTACCTTTGGCTGGCTTAGCATAGCATCCCCTGCGCGACGCTTAGTAAAGGCATTGGCAATAAAAACCAATTTTTTGGCTTCAAGGTCATGCAAGACCACCTCGACATTGGGCGCAAACAGTTTTCCGATGGCTTCGCATACGGGAAGGTAGGGTTTAAGTGCTGGATTCATGGGCAAATGATAGCACATCTTCTCGTAAGTCGCACTGACGCAAGGTGACTTTGAGCGGATTTTCGAGAACATAAAGCACTCAGGGGAGTGCTGTCTGAGAACCCTCGGGGGTTTGCCAAGGATGGCAAACCGAGAATGAGCGAAAAGTCGCCTTGCGTCAGTGCGTTAAAGTGTGAGAGATAAATTGACAAAGTGTCTAATTTAGACTATCATTCTAAATATTTACATGTAAAAAGGGGATACGATGATAGGATTTATTGGACTTGGAAATTTAGGCAGCGCCATCAGTAAACGTCTAGCAAGCCAAGGGCATGAGGTAATGGTCTGGAACCGCACTCAGGGCAAAGCCACCGCCCTTGGTTTTCCTGTGGCAAGCTCACCCAAAGCGCTCATGGAAGCGTGCGACACGGTACTGTTGTGCTTGTTTGACTCTCCCGCGGTCAAAGCGGTGCTTACTATGAAAGAGGGATTGCTAGAAGGCATGAAAGAAGGCAAAACCCTCATCGACCTTAGCACCAATCACTTTGAAGCGGTGCTTGAATTTCATAGCCTTGTGACACAAGTGGGCGCGGCGTACCTTGAGTGTCCAGTATTTGGAAGCGTGGTGCCTGCAAGTAAAGGTGAAGTGACATTGGTGGCTTCGGGCGAAGAGAAAACATTCCTTACATGTAAGCCATTATTAGAAAGCTTTGGGAAAAACATTTTCTTTTTGCCAGAAGCAGGAAGTGCGTCAAAAATGAAACTTATCAACAACCTTTGCCTAGGCTCTTTTATGGCAACACTCGCCGAATGCACCGCTCTAGGGGAAGCATGCGGGATAGAAAAAAAAGAGTTGCTTGGCATCTTGGGTGTAGGCGGGGGACAGTCGTTGGTTTTGGCAGCCAAAACCCAAAAACTCATCGACGAAGATTTCTCACCTCATTTTAGCAACGCCGCCATCAACAAAGACTTGCACTGCTTGCAAGACTTGGCCTACTCCTTAAACCGTCCTCTTTATAGTGCTAGTGTTACCAAAGAATTGTACTCAAAAATGAAGATGCTCGGCCGTGGTGAGGAGGATTTTAGTTCTATCTATCGGTTGTTTAAATAAACAAGAAGGGTTTAAACCCTTCTTGTGTTTAAATGATTTCTACCAATCCATTGGGTCTAATGGATCATTGGGAGTAATCTTACAATCACTGCCTGCACATTTAATGCCTGCATCTAAAAATACTGCATTAGTCATTCCAGCATTCTTGGCCTTCATCTGCGCTTCCATGGCACGTCCGCCAGCAGCACAATGGAAAATAATGTAGCCTTTTTTTGGAAGTTTAGCCAAAAATTCTTCAGTAGAGTTCTCTTCCAATGATACATGTACTGTTCCTAGAATTGCCCCAGCAGCACGTTCGTCGCTTCGGCGCGCGTCTACTACAGTAACATCGGCAGGAAGGTTTTTGTACACTTCAAGGAACCATTGACCATCCACTGAACCTTCATCTAACCCTTTTTTAACTGGGCCCAAAAAGGGTTTACTAAGAGTTACAGCGCCACCTGCAGCTGCTTCGTCGCTACCTTTGGTAGTTTTAAGACCTGCTTTTTTCCATGCAGGAAGACCTGCGGAGTAGTTGGCAACATCTGTATAGCCAAGAGAGACAAGCTTTTGGGCTACTGCATGAGATTTATGACACTCCCATCCTGCGCAAAAGGTGATAATTGGGGTAGCTTTATCTACAGGAAAACGACCCATAAGCTGAGGCATTTCAGTATCATTCATGGAAATAGCACCTGGAATGGTTTCAGCTAAAAACATTTTGTAAGGCCGTGCATCAATCATAAACGCACCATTTTTGTCAAAAGCAGCTTTAATGGTTCCAGTACCAATTTCTGCGTAGTCTTTGGTGACCCACTCAGGGTAGCCCGCTTGATAAAGCTTAACGTTAGTATAGCCCATCTCCTTGAGCCATCCTGCTACTTTTGGACTCTTAGCACATTCCCAACCTTGGCAAAAAACGATGATTTCTTTGTCTTTGGGAACATCTTTAATGCGCACCACGTGCTCTTTAAAGTCTGTGTCGTGAATTTGAATACTGGAAGGAATGGTAGCTGCATTGTAAAGTCTGTCTGGACGTGAGTCAATAAAAACAGCTTTAGAGCCTGAACGCATTCCGTTTCCAAGTTTAGAACGGGTATATTCATAATCGACCACTTCAAGCTTGTACTGGTCGATAAACTTCTGAACAGACGCAGAAGGCTTGGTTAAAACCGCTTGTGCTGCGGCGGGAGAAGTTGTGCTAGAGGTTGTAGCACACCCGGTGAAAAGTAGAGCGGTGGTAAGTGCTAATGCACCAACAAATGTAGAACGCATGTGTGTCTCCTTTTAGTGTGTGGATTAATTATCTAATTCTAAAACACGATTTGAAACATAGTAAAGCACAACAGCTACGCCAATCCCTCCAACACTAAGGGATATTTCCACTAGTGAGGGAACATAGCCTGTTATCATTGTAACTGCCTCTTGATACTCTCTTGTCTTTTCCATCAATTTTGGATAGAGCTGCAACCCTTCAACAAGATTGTAGCGCGAGAAAAAATAACCAACCAAGGCTGGTACCGCCGCGATATAAAGCCATTGTTTTTTATTGGATACAAACAAGATGATAAGCAATGGAGCAACTAAGCCAAAAAATAATTCCCAAACCAGAAAATTGGATGAACTATATATGTAAGCAATAGGCAAAGCACGCTCAGGCAAGTTACCATAAACACCCACAAGGTATCGCGAAATACTCATCAGCAAAAGAATACTCACCATGATGCCTAAAAGCTTTATCATGACATCAAAATCTTGCGTCTTGTTCGTTTTGTTAATACCATACCAAAGCAAAAGTAAGAATACTCCCATGGCAACACTAGAGAGTAAAAACTGAATGGGATAATAAATGCCATTGGCAAACGGCGTTGAGTTTAAAAGCCCAAAAATCGACCCTGCTGTCATAATAGAACAGATGGCAAACACAAGAGCCAGTGCGGCCATGATTTTTTCATTTTTTCGACCGACATTAACAAAAGCTAGCACTGAAAAAAGCATAAAAAGTGGGTAAAAGACCCCTAGCCAAAACAGTGTTGAGCTAATATTTCCAGAAATAGCCACATAAATGACCATACGAACAGGATGGCCAATTTCAAACAAAAAGACACTAAACCCTGCAAATAGGCTTAAAAGACCAAACAAAAGGGCCCGCTTTGCCAAAAATCGCAAAGGCTTAATGTCAAAAACAATAATGCTTGCGCCAAGAATACCAAGCCCCATAGCAAGGCCTACAAAAAACTCATACATTACCATCAGTAATCCCCAAGGAAACTGTCTGGTAACATTATAAGCATCATGCCCATACATAAAAAAGTTTACGATACCATAAAGATACATTGCTAAAAACAAGGCTGTAAACGCCATAATAACGAGTGTAACGGGATTTTTTTCAACATTAAAAAGATTGATTTCACTTTTTAATGGAAGATAATTTTTTAACGACATACTCGCTCCTTATGTTAGGTAAAACAGCTTGGGCTTTGTTCCCAAGTGGGTTTTAAGCGTAAAATGTTCACGCTTGGCCAAAAGCTGACTAATCTCACTCTTAGGGTCATCAATATCCCCAAATGTTCGCACTTTAGTGGGACATGTTGTCTGACACGCTGTACGTGTGTCTCCTTTTGCCAAACGCGAACTTGAGCAAAAATTACATTTATCCACTGTATGTGTACGATCATCTACATAACGCGCATCGTAAGGACACGCTGTCATGCAGTATGTGCATAAAATGCATTTTTCATAATCAACCCTCACAACACCATTAGCGTCATAGTATGTCGCATTTGTAGGGCACACCGACTGACAGGGAGCATCACTACATTGCTGGCACTGACTAGGATGGTAGGTCTGGGAGGCAATGGAGATATTTGGAAACTCGCCCACTTCTTCTTTTACTCCCACCCAAATGCGATACTTATCCGCACCTAGCTGAATACCATTTTCCTTTTTACAAGCAACTTCACATGCCTTGCAATTAATACAATTTTTATAATCTAACGCCATTCCATAAGTTGCCATAACCTTACACCTTTCTAATGCTTACAAATGTGTCATGAAGACAAACTGAACCATGCACAGGCTCAACACCATCTTCCGAAATGGACGATCCGTGGCCGCCATTATTGTGAGCCAAGTGCATACTTTTGGATGTCACGCCAAATCCATGGACAAAAAAGAGGGTTTCTGGCCCAATTTTTTCCGTTGGATAGGCAGGAAGTATTGTTGCGCCCACCTTACTTTTGACTTCAATCATATCACCAAACTTAATTCCGCGCGCTTTGGCCACTCGCTTATTAAGCCACAAATAGCTAGTTGGAATCAAATCCAACAATGCTGGATTGTTGGCCGTGGCTGATTGAGTAAACTGCGCATGGCGCCCCGTAATAAAACGAAACTCATCTTGAGGCGTCGCAAGTTGGCTCTCAGCATGCCATGTTGGCATTGCATCAACTCCACGAGCTGCCAATGATTCAACCTTGCACTCTACTTTTCCCGATGGAGTATTAAATTTTCCATTACGCACTGAATAATAACGTTTATCTTCAGGATAATATTCATAGTCATTGACACCGAGTTTTTTAAGATATTTTTCCTTGTTAGGATAAAAGACTCCTGTAGTTGCAAGCATTTCCGCCGCACCTGGGTATTTTTCCACTGCATGGACATTGATTTCTTCTTGAGACTCTTGGAAGGCTTGTGCTAAATCATAATCCTCAAACACACTCTCTTCGCCCATATCTTCGATGTCCATCTGCACCATTTCGTCGTATTTTTTAGTTATCTCAAACAAAGGCTTAGAGGCAACATTGGTAAATTCTTTAAGAATTTGAAGTACAGACTTGGTCTCAAACATCGGCTCAACCACTTTATTGCGCTGAACAACCGCTGGCTCAATGCCGCCGTATGATGTAGCAGGATCGGTACGCTCAAGATACGTACACTCAGGAAGCACCACATCGCTTAGCATCACAGTGTCGCTTGGCATTGTTTCAATCGTAACTACCAAATCAAGTTTTTTCAAAAACTCTTCCGTTTTTTTGCTATCTGGCATGTTGTGCATGAGGTTGTGCTTGTAGATAAACAAGCCTCGCACAGGATACTCTGCACGGCCTTCTAGAATCATATTTCTAAAAGGAACCCATGCGCCAGAAGCACCAACAATAGCCGCTTCATTTCGCTCAATACGTGGCTTTGCATTATCATAAAGAGGTGCTGGGGCATCGTGGCCTTTAATGGCAACATTTGAGCCAAAACAAATGCCGCCTTTGACATCAATTCCACCACCAAGGGAGGTAAAGATGGCTTGGGCACGACGAAGCTGGAAATCATCCTTGCTCCACGTAGAGCGTCGTCCTTGGTAATAAATAGCCTGAGGAGCATGAGCCATAAACTCTCTGGCCACCTCGCGGATATCTTCGGCTTTGATGCCTGTGATTTTCTCTGCCCATTCGGGGGTGTAGTTGTTAGAAAGAATATGTTGCCTATACTCTTCAAAATCATTTACATGGTTTTCTACAAAGGCTTTGTTGTAAATCTCTTCAGACATGACCACATACGTCAAGGCCAACACAAACGCAAGGTCGGTGCCCACATTAATGCCAAGGTATTTATCGCTTTTGGCGGCCGTATTGGTAAAACGAGGGTCTACACAAACAAGCTTTGCGCCTCGTCCTGTGGTGCGCTTAAAAATATCCATCGTGTCAGGCGTGACAATGGCTTCAGCACGGTTAGCACCCGCCATGATGACGTACTTGGCATTTTGCAAGTCTGCTTGGCCATAACCACCAATCGTAATAGCATACCCTGAAACAGCCGTTGCTAAACAGAGTGTTGAGTGATTGAGCCAGTGACCTGAACCAAAAGCAGTAAAGAGGTTTTTGAAGTTATGTTCGCCCATACCCTCGCCCGCACAAAATGCGATGGTTGAACGGTTGTCTTTTTCTTCGTCTAGGATTTTAGTGAGTTTATCAGTGATGTATTGGTAGGCTTCATCCCATGTGACGCGTTTAAATTTCCCGCTTCCTTTTTTACCATCACGAATCATGGGGTATTTGAGTCTGTCGGGGTCATACAGCGCATCGATACCTGCATTTCCACGAGGACAAAGCATATTGCGAGATTTTGGAAAATCTGGATTTGGATCAAGTTTTGTTACAATGCCATTTTCAACAATAGCATAAGCGGCACACTTGTTAACGCAGATTTCACACAAAGTGGCAACTTTTTTCGTCACCGCTTGACCATTCACCGAGTTTTTTTCTCTGGCACTAGCAAAGACTTCCGAAGAGGTCATCGCAGCACCTCCAGCTATACTCAGGGCCACACTACCCTGAAGAAATCTCCGTCGTGAGATCTCAACACTCATCGTCTCTCCTTTGGGATTTAAGGCTTAAGGTTTTGCAAAAAACAAAGCCCCCAAACCAAAAATTAATACCTCCATTGTAGGCGAGACGGCTTATAAAAAACTTATAAAAAAGTTTACCTTTTAGATTTTTTGACATAAAAATTGAACTAATATGCAAGAAATGGGCTTTCTGATGGCCGATTGTAAAGTAAAATATTGTTTACAAATGGCGTTTTTTTAGAATTAAAATAAAAAAAAATTATTGAAAATAGTGATTTTTTGTCTTTTTTAAAGAAAATGAGGCATTTTTGTCTTTAAGGAAAGAAGGGGAGTGAGGCATTTTTTACGACCAAAATAGTGTTTTTATTACTTAATAAATACTTAAATTGCATTAAAAATAAGATTGTAGACATTCTCAATAATGACAATATACGTATTAAAAATGCCCAAGGTTCTGCTCTTGGCAAAACTAAAGTTCAAAAGCTAACGAAGAAAAATTTTTGAGACTTCTATAAAAAGGCTAATAAAAAAATATTAAAGGGCTTTCTTTACATGTAAAGGTGTTTACATGTAAAGAAAGGTCCAAAAACTATTGTTTGATCGCTTTTTCCAGTGGCAAAGGATGTTCTGTTGGGTTTATTTTCTCAACACGTATGCCCATGCCTTCAAGGTTGCGCACCATACCTTCTCCAACAGAAGCACACACCACATGGGTTGCTTCTTTGAGCAGTTCAGGAATCACTCGCCCAGCACCAAATCCCATAGAATCTTCATCGCTTTGCACCACAATGCCTTTGGCTTCAATCTTTGTAACCAATGGGTTGGGTAAAAATACAGTACGCGCAATAACATCAGACTCCACAAACAACAAGGCAAAATAACGCGCCACGTTAAAGTGCAGTGAAAGGGTTTGCTTATCATCGGTTGGCACAGCATAGACCAAATGGGTGGCGCGCTCGTTTACATGTAAAGCTTTTTTAAACAGCAACATTTGCACACATTTTTTGCGCCCACCTTTTAACAACTTGGCAAACGTGGGGCGCGAAACTCCGAGATGTTTTGCGCACTCTTCGTGGTAAAGACCTTTATAATCGGCCAAGTAAAGGGCTTCTAGTTCTTCGTGCAAAAGGGAGATTTTTTCATGTCCTTGCGCTTCAAGTGCGCCAAAACGCCCAGCACAGGGCTTACATGTAAGGCGATGTTTAGGGGCTTTTGGCATTCGTTTTCCTTAGATAATGCATTAAAGTGAAAATATACCATACTCTTGAAAAAGAAATTAACAATTTTAATCTGACGATAAAAATTACTATTGACTTATTTTTCTCGTCTTGCTATACTTCCACCATCTTTTGTGTAGGAGGTATCCCATGGGATGCGATACAGGTGTCAAACAACGACCAGAACAAAACGCAGCACAAGCTGCGAAGCCCCAACAAACACCCAAGGAGAAGAAAATGAGTTCAAGTATGGTACTAAAGAAAATGCCAGAGTTTACAATGGATGCATACGATGCAAAAAGCGGTCACTACACCAGTGTTAAGAGTGAAGATTACGCCGGAAAATGGACAGTTGTTTGCTTTTACCCTGCGGATTTTACCTTTGTGTGTCCCACAGAAATCGCAGCTATGAACGCCAAATATGACGAGTTTCAAGAGCTTGGCGTGGAAATTTTAGCCGTCTCCACAGACACCAAGTTTTCCCACAAACGTTTTGTAGAAACTGAGCCTATTTTAAAAGGCTTGAAACTTACCATTGGTGCAGATACCACCCGCGTAGTCAGTGAAGCCTTTGGCGTGCTTATCGAAGAAGAAGGCCTAGCACTTCGCGGTCGTTTCTTGTTTAATCCCGATGGCGTGTGCGTCGCCCAAGAAGTCCAAGCCCCTATGGTAGGCCGCAACGTCAACGAATTCTTGCGCCAAGTCCGTGCATGGCAACACGCCACTAAAACAGGCGAAGTGTGCCCTGCTGGCTGGGTTCCAGGCAAAAAAACCTTACCCGTAAACACCGACGTAGAAAAAATGACAGGCCGCGTGGGCGATTACATCACCATCGAAGAGATTATGTCCTAATACCCCCAAGGAAAGGGTGTGTGGCCCTTTCCTTTTTTGAGCTATACTTTCACCCATGAAAACATCCCTTTGCGGCTGGCTTTTGCTAGCAAGCTTACTCCTTAGCCTCACGGGCAATAGTGCTCTTTATACCCTTGCAGGTACGTTGGCGTGGAGTGCGGGACTGGTGTTATTTTTCACCATTCCTCCCCCAAAACGTCGCCTTAGCCTCACTCTTTTTACCCTTGGGACCGCATGTTTCGCTTTTGCCTACACCATGGGCTTTAGGGTTGAACTGTGGCGGGTGTTGAGTGTCAATCAACTCATGCTAAGCTTACTCATCAGCATCAGCTACTTAAGGCTCGTAGCCCTCCCTACCCCAAGCGAACACCCTCTTCCTAAAGGCCCCAAGAGCTTTGTTTCGACCTTTTTTGGCGTGCATCTTTTTGGTGCTGTTATTAACCTCTCCTCCGTGCTGTTAGCAGGCGACAGACTTTCCCAAAAAACTCCGCTTACCAAAATGCAAATCGCCACGCTTTCGCGCGCTTTTTCCGCAGATGCCTTGTGGTCACCGTTTTTCATCGCCTTTGCCGCGGCTAGCATTTACGCACCCCAAGCCTCGCTTTTGCACCTGTGGCAAAGCGGCATGATGCTCGTTGGCGTAGGGTTTATGCTCACCTATTGGGAGTTTGGAGGAAAGCCCATGGAAGACTTTGTGGGCTATCCCATCGGCCCTGAAGCCTTGGTTTTGCCTGCGCTCTTGGCGGCACTTGTGGGGGCGACCCATTGGTTGTTTCCTGAGGCGCGGGTGATTTTACTGGTCTCTTTTTACGCGCTTGGCCTGACGCTATGGTTTCTTTTTTGGCGCCAAGGCATTGTCCAAGGGCTCAAACACTTTGCCACCCACACCACCACCCAACTCCCTCTTCTAAAAACAGAACTGGCACTTTTTTTGGTAGCGGGGTATTTTGGCTTAAGCATCAGTGCGCTTTTAGAGGGTTTTGCCCTTGCTTTTCCTGTGAGTGCGTTTACCCCTAGCGTGGCGGCAGTGATGCTCCTTGGGATGGTCCTTGTCTCACTCGTGGGCGTTCATCCCATCATTTCCATCGCTATTTTAGGCGGGTGGCTTGGGAGCATGGAAGTTGACCACACCTTGCTTGCCATGACCTTTTTGATGTCGTGGTCACTCAGCATTGGCACGAGTCCTGTGTCAGGGCTCAACCTCGCCCTCTCAGGGCGCTATGACATTCCTTCTAAAAAACTGTTTTTATGGAATGCACGCTACGCCCTTAAACTCTATGTGGCGTGCGTTGCCACGTTGCTACTTTATTAAGTGCACAATTCGCCGATGCTACCCTTACATGTAACGATTTTAAAAGGCAGCCCCAACAGACCATGGTAACACTTTCAACCCAAGATCTTTTACACCTTGCCGCCAGTAGTCCTAAAGAGGCCAAAGCGCTAGTGAAAGCCTTAGTAAGCGCACCGAGTGCGGAATTAGCAGTGGGTAAATCCACCCCCAACACCATCCAAACCTTGCTTCAGTCTTTGGCCACCAACGCCATCGCACCCGCGCAGGTCAAACACACCCTTGAAAATGCTTCGTGGTTTAAAAATGCACCCTCCTTGCCAAACCAGCTTCAAACCCTTGTCACGCTCACCCAAAATGACCCCGCGCTCAAACCTTTCTCGCAAGCCTTACAAGGGTTTTTAAAAGAGATTGTCACCACCAACGGCGCGGAGCTAAAACAACAACTCGTGCGTTCAGGCACAGGATTTGAAGCGGCCTTGCGCACCCAAAGTTTGCCCGTGGATGTGGCGTTACACCAACCCTTGCGCCAGCTCCAAGAGACCCTAGGGCAACTCCCTTTACCCAAAACCACCCAAGCAACCCTAAGCCGTCTTTTTCAAGAAGTGCTCACACCAAGCACCCAAAAAACCCCGAAAGAAGCCCTAAAAATTGCCACAACAGCGCTTGCAACACAACTCCAAGTTCTCTCCAAGCGCCCCTTGTTTCCTTTGGCAGAAAAAGTGGCAACTCTTGAAAAAACACTCACAAAATTTCAAAGCACCGCTGCCAAAGAGGCACTCCAGCACCCTCTACTCTCTCGCCAAGCGCCACAACTTCCGTTAACACAAGAGACCAAAAGTGTACTTATTGCTTTACTTAAAGAACTCAAAGAAAACCCACTTCCACTGCCAAAATCTAGCCAAAATACACCCCAAATCCAACACCTTGCCACCCACACAAAAACTCAGACCATCGCACTTTTGGAATCAATTTTAAAGCATTCAAGCACAATCAAACACGACCTTGCACCTGTTCTTCAGGCCAAAGCCATACCACCGCCTCCAAGCACCCAAGGCACAATAAAACACAAACTGACACCTTTACATGTAAACGCAAAAATCCCTTCTTTAACACAAGAAGTACCCCCAGACAAGCCAAGTGCCACCCTTTTACATGTAACGCCAAAAGCCCCTTTACTCATCGGTGAACTAGCATGGTCAACCCAAGCACCCCAATATTTCTCACCCCTTTTGGCAGCCATTCCTAATGACACAGAGGCTCAACTAAAGCGCGCTGTGTCGGCGTTAAAAACTCTTATCAAACTTTTAGACGCAACCACCCTTGAGCTTCCCAAAGCGCTCACCCTCACCAAAGAACACGTCCTAGCCCTCAAGCAACAACTTACACAAGCGGGTTCGGGGGAGCTCCCCAAGGCGATTATGAGTGATGTGAAAAAAACCCTTTTAGAGCTCCAGAATGCTTCAAGTACATCCCATAAAGAAGCCAACCAATTAGCCACAAAATCTTTGGCCCAAATTGAAATGCACCAGCTTTACGGGCATGTCAGCCAAAGCGCTCACACCTATCTGCCCTACTTGTGGAGCGGCTTAAAGCACGGAAGTCTTATGGTGCAAAAACGAGAAGAAGCTACCTACTGCCAAATTAACTTAGAATTTGAACACTACCGCAACGTGCACATCATGCTCGTGTTGTTTGACACTCAGCATATTAATGTAAGCATCGCCCTTGAAAGCCCCGAACTTAAAACGCGCATCAGTGAGCACATCCAAGAACTCAGGCTCATGCTTTACGCGGTGAGCATTACCCCCTCAAACATCACACTTTTACCCTACGAAAAACGCGAATCCCTTGAAAAAAACACACTGGAGGGCGACTTTGGCATCAACCTTACCGCCTAAACAAAGCCGAAAAAAAGCCGTTTCACTTAAATATAATCTCGAAAAAAAGGGAGCGCCAAAGGTTACCGCCAAAGGCCAAGGCGAAGTGGCCAACACCATCATCCGCCTTGCCAAAGACCACAACATACCCATCCGCGAAGATGCTGACCTTGTAGAACTGCTTTCCAAGGTAGAACTTGACAGAGAAATTCCCCCAGCACTCTACAAAGCGGTCGCAGAAGTATTTAGTTTTCTTTATAAAATGACTAATAAAAAAACATAAATATTTAACTTATATTTAAGTAAGGTATGATAATATTTACCTTGAAAACCAAAGTGAACCATTTTGTTGCAAGCTATGTCGCCAGAACAAATGGGCACAAGTGGGAAATCACACACAGGAGAAAGAAATGAGAAAATTAACCGCACTTGCGTTCGCAATTATGGTAGGATTAGGCTTGAGCGTGAGTACCGCTTCTGCAGATTCAGCGCGTGGCCAAAAACTTTACCTTAAGTTTATGAAAACCCCAACTGGTCTCAACGGTGCCCAATTTGCAGCACAACACACCATTGCAGAATGGAGAGAGTTATGCGCCAATGAAGGTGCTGGATTCATCACAGAGTACTCCGCAAAACATCCTGATGCAGCCGACTTTTTAGGTGGCGCTCAATTTAAAAGGTTCCAATCTGACATCTGTGACTTTGTTATCCATTACGCAAAAGACAGCGGCAACGTACCAGCTTGCTAAGTTAGCACCTGCAAGGAGTTTTTCACTGCTCCTTGCTTTTTTCCTTCTTCCTCTTTACCTTTTTGCCCTTCCCACAGAAAAAACCATCAAAACACTAGGCCTTGAGCCTGAAGAAATCCAGTGGCTTGCCGCTAAACCCATCATTCGTTTAGGCTTTGATCATGCGCGACCCCCTTATGATTTCATCAACGCACAAGGCGAGCATCAAGGGGTTTTCTCCTCTTATTACCGCTATTTTGAACAACAACTAGGGATTAGCTTCACCCCTACGCATTTCTCCTCCTGGGAGACCCTTTTTGAGGCAACCAAAGAAGGAAAAATTGACCTTATTTCAGGCGTCATCAAAACCGAAGAACGGGCCGACTACTTACTCTTTTCAGACCCACTTTTTGACATTTCACTTTCCGTTGCCACACAGCGCGACAGGGTTCTTTTTGAGCCCCTTCTTGAACTGCACGGCAAGCGGGTTGGCATGGTAAAAGGCTATGCCACCATCGGCTTGATACAAAAGCACTACCCTTCGCTTCACATTACTGAGTTTTTGGACTTAAAAGAGGGGCTTGAACAACTTAAAGCTGGAGAACTTGATGCGGTTATTGGAGAAACTCTCTCTTTAGGTTACTATCTTGAAAACTACCCGTTTCGCACACTCTATATTGCCCATGCCTTGCCCATTCGTTTTCCTGCCTACATTGGCGTGCATCGCGACCATCCTCTTTTGCTCTCTGTTTTACAAAAAACACTACATCATCTTTCCACCGAAGAAAAACAAACCCTTTGGTTGCCTTGGATTAAGCCAAAAGGAAGTACTTTTAACATCACAGGATTCTTGCTCGTTTTGCTTTTTTTGAGTTTGGCAGGATTGGGCTGGTCGCTAGTAGCCTTGCACCGTTGGCGGCAAAAAATTCACGCCATTATTCAACGCGCAGCATTGTCTCAAAAACACCTTAACATTGCCTCAAAAGCCCTTGGTGCAGGGACATGGACATGGTCAGTTGCCAACAATACCAATACCATCAACCATACTTATGCTCGCATTTTAGGCTATACAAAAAATGAGCTCAAGCAAACCTTTGAAGGCTTTACCGGCTTGGTTTCCCCTGAAGATTTACCACTCATGTACACTGCTTTAAAACGGCATTTAGAAGGAACAG